>NZ_BAAACW010000085.1:0-3524 GCF_039521845.1 Alkalibacterium iburiense | reverse complement strand
TATGTTAATTATAGGATACTCTCTCTTTTCTGTCATGGCTTAGATTGCGAAGCAATCATATTGTTTTTTATACTCTTATTGTAACCTAGCAGAAGAACTTTACCAAATTTTTCCTCTTATCACTTATACTCTTATTTCTAATAATTATAAACAGAAATATGTATATTCCCTGATTATCCTTGTCGTCAATCTTTATAAAGCCCTTTTATGCAGTTATGCTTGCCATTTATTTGTATAATCCGCCTCTAGACCGATGACTTCACATTATTAAAATGGTATGATAATTATGTAATATTCGGATAGTCAGACACCTTTGAAAGGAGGCACTTAAATTATGGAAGGATTACTGCTTGGATTGGGATTCATTGGTGTAGCAGTTGCCATCCTTACACCTTTTGTTAAAAGCGCTACCGGATTGACATTAATTAGCTTAGCTCTCTACTTTAACTTTGTCGGTCTTGAAACATGGTTACCTGTCATTCTCTTTACTGCAGGACTCTTACTCATTATACTGGAAGTATTTATCCCAGAGTTCGGACTACTTGGTATAACTGGAATTGTTTTACTGCTGATGGGACTTTACATGACTATTGGAGATTTGAGTCAAACTGTAAGAGACCTCAGTCTATCTGTTGTTATTACTGCAGGAGTCGTTCTCTATCTAGTCAGAAACGGTTATTCATTAACTAATGTGAATAAATTAGTGTTAAATAATGATCTTCAAAAGAAAGAAACACAGACACCAGAAGAACGCAGAGTAGTGGAGAGTGGAATGGAAGGGACAGCATCTACGCCCCTACGCCCCTCCGGTAAAGTCACATTTGGAGAAGACGACCTCTTATATGATGTATTAAGTATCGACGGGCATATTTCAAAAGGAACGATTGTCATTGTAGACAAAGTTAAAGGAACAAAAATAACTGTAAGAAAAAAATAGATGGGAGAAATGTAAATGAATTATTTAGATAACGGATTTATCGGCATTATCATTACCGCAGTCATCATCATTATTTTAATCAGTATTTTCCTTCGATTTGTGCCAGTAGGCTTATGGGTTACCGCTTACTTTTCAGGAGTAAAGGTCGGCATTGGAACACTAGTGGGGATGCGATTGAGACAAGTAAGCCCTCATTCTATTATTCGCCCGCTTATTAAAGCAACCAAAGCTGGACTAGACTTAAACACAGACCAGTTAGAAGCTCATTTTCTAGCAGGAGGAAATGTCAACACGGTTATCGATGCATTAATTGCCTCTCATCGTGCTGAAATTGATTTAGAATTTGAAAAAGCAGCTGCGATAGACTTAGCTGGTCGTAACGTGTTTGAAGCTGTTCAGGTTTCTGTTAACCCTAAAGTTATCGTCACACCTGATATTGCCGCTGTAGCAAAAGACGGTATTGAAATTATTGCCAAAGCTAAAGTGACTGTAAGGGCTAATATAGAGCGCTTAGTCGGTGGTGCTGGTGAAGACACCATTATTGCTCGTGTAGGTGAAGGTGTGGTCACCACTGTTGGTTCTGCCGAGAGACACTCAGATGTTCTTGAAAATCCTGATATGATTTCTAAAACTGTATTAGGCAAAGGCTTAGATTCAGGAACAGCTTTTGAAATTTTATCCATTGATATTGCGGACGTTGATGTCGGTCGAAACATCGGAGCTAAGTTACAGACTGAGCAGGCAGAAGCAGACAAAAACATTGCACAAGCTAAAGCAGAAGAGCGTCGTTCTATGGCGATTGCACAAGAACAAGAGATGCGTGCGGAAACTCAAAAAATGCGTGCTAAAGTGGTTGAATCCGAAGCTCAAGTTCCATTGGCTATGGCAGAAGCTCTTAGAAGTGGAAATATTGGAGTCATGGATCACTACAAAATGAAAAATATTAATGCAGATACAGAAATGAGAAGCTCTATTTCTAACCAATCAAGCGAAGAAGAAGAGTGATAACATGCCTTTTATGATTATATGGATTTTACAGATGCTTGTATTCTTTCTTTTCATCAGTGCAGTGGTTTTCTTCTTTTCTAAAAAAGGAAGCGGAACAACCAATCAAAATCGGCCTAATCAAGAGAACAGAGAGCAGCCTGTAGAAAAAGAATGGGCACCCGTAGAACGGAAACAGCCTGCAACTAAACCGCAGACGAGAAATGTCCAGCACAATCGAAACCAGTCTACTCACTCTGAAAGAAAAGAACAGCAGCACAGAGACCGCAGACAGGGTTTAGCCAATCATAGAGCAGACAGACTAAAAAATCGTCGTTATGCTCATATAGAGCAAAGTCAAAAACCTGTTTTAGAAAATGTAGTGACATTAAAATCTAAAAAGAAAAAAAGTAAGGCCTCTACTTTTAAAGGGAGTAACTTAAAACAAGCTATTCTTTATAAAGAAATTTTAGATAAGCCTTTATCATTAAGAGACGAATAAAAAACGCATGGTCACTTCCTCAAAATGGAAGAATGACCATGCGTTTTCATTTGTTCTGTTCAAGATAAAATTCTTTTTTCAATTGTAAAAATCTATCAATATCATTTAATAACTGAAAGAGAATTGCTCTGCTCTCAAATTCGTCTCTTGTTTGAGGTAATGGCGACTGGCGAAATTCTTTATACAGCAAGGCTAAATTTTGGAGTAATTCAATGCCGGTATTCGTTTCGTGAAACTGTAGAGAAATATCTTCAAATACTTGAGCTAACCTCGCGTTCTGATCTATTCTCAATTGTATGTTGCAGACATCTCTAGCCATTTTTTTCATTATATCTAACTGATTTCTTCTCATCCGCACATATTTTATGTAGTAATTATCTTTATTCAGCAATTGATTATTGTATTCAGTTAAGGCCCGTTCTTCTGCATTTATTAAAAGTGTATGGACTTGACGAATATGGTTATTCAATTGTTCATTCTCTGTTTTTTCCAACAACTGTACCGATAAATAATGCAGAATCGTTCGCATGCCTTCTTCTATTTCTTCAATTTTCTGATCCAGCACTTGTTTTTGTGATGGCATCCATAAGTTAAAGCCAACGGCCATGATCGCTCCGATAGTCATGAGCAACAAGCCATTAACTTGCCAGTACATGCTCGTGCTTTCTGCTATCATAAAATGAGTCACTAATACGGAACAGGGAGCGATCCCATCTTCTAGGTGAAAGCGATAGGCCACTGGGACATAAATGAATAAATAGACCCCAAAAGCCAATACAGTGAAGCCCATGAAATAGAAAACAATAGTAGCAATGATAAAAGCTACTATTGTTGACAATATACGAGCGGAAGCAGTCATCAGTGACTCCTTCTTTGTGTCTAATACACTTAGGATAGCGATTATTCCCGCTGCAAGAGGGTTTTCCAGTTGTAGAAATTGAGCAATCAAGATAGATAGACTTGTTGATAAGACAATTTTAAGTGTTTTTTCGGATAGTTTCATTTATTATCCCCCATCGTCAGAGTGGTTAGTGTCAATACTTTCTTTTAATAATTGCTTACAATGGTTGTTATATCAAGGAAAAACAAAAAAACACTTGC
>NZ_BAAACW010000084.1:0-3892 GCF_039521845.1 Alkalibacterium iburiense | reverse complement strand
AGAGCGGGCAAAATCGCACTGTTAACAAGGAAAAGTAGTAAACCGGTTAGGTTTTGACACCCTAACCATAACATATTCTACACTATATCCGTAGCATGCACACCAGAGAATAGTATGAAGAAAAGAGGATGACCATGAACCAAGAAATTGAAATTGAATTTAAAAATCTACTGAATGAAGCAGAATATCAGACATTGCTCAATCAGGTGTTTGACAGTACATCTCAGGAGTACGTTCAAACGAATGTTTATTTCGATACGACCGATTTCCTATTAAAAGAGCATTCATGCGCACTACGCATTCGTATTAAGGATAAATATGCGGAAATGACCTTAAAGACGCCGTTTGAAGGCCACCATAAAGAATTAAATCTTTCACTGGATAAAGAAGAAGCTGAAGAACTGATCAGCAGAGGATTTTTTAGTGTGCCGGTAGAGATAAATACAATCTTAATGAAAGAGAACCTCCCTTCCATCGATACAGTGAAAAGAATCGCAGATTTAAAAACAAGGCGAATAGAAAAAACAACAGAAGACGGATTAATTTTACTGGATAAAAGCTGGTACTCGGATACAATCGATTATGAATTAGAAGTGGAATCCCATTCTATTGAAAAGGGAGCCAAATTGTTTCAGACTATTTTATCTGATTTTTCTATACCCGAACGAAAAACTGAAAACAAAATAGCCCGTGCATTTAAAGCTTCTAGGACAGATAAAACATAATTGTGACGAAAATGTCACACGCGCCATAAAATTTACTCTTTTTTCATGCAGATTATTACTAATTACCTATATTGTTTGGTAGTCTAGAGAATGTAAAGAAAAACAAGTAGCTAAATGTTAATTTTGGCTCTTTCAAACAATTTATTAATTAGAGTAATCCAACAAAATATATTATTAGGTGCGTGTAAATTATGTTTATAAATAATAAAATAGAAATCTTTTTATTCGTAAACCCACTAGGAACATCTTGTTATGGAACTGAAAAGCTTATTGAGGAATTTTCAAATGAAAGAGATGAAAAGGTAAGTATTCGTTTTATTCCCATATTAAACTTTAGAACAATTGGGAATATATTAACCGATAAAGTCAAATCAACCTTATCTAATAGAAATGAATTTTATACTGCTTCATATCATACAAGCATTGCCTTTCAAGCAGCCTCTATGCAAGGAAAGAAAAAAGGCAGACAGTTTCTTATAGCCTTGCAAAGCAAACTTTTAAATGATAATCAAACAGTTTCAGATGACCTGTTCTTTGAAGTAGCCGATCAAGTTCGACTGGATCGTGAAATGTTTGAAGAAGACTTGCGTTCAGATTTTTCAAAAAAAGCTTTCAAAAAAGATCAGCAGTTAGCGCTCGATATGGGTGTGGAAGACGCCCCATCTTGTATCCTATATGCCGGAACGGATTCTGAATATGGATACCGTATTAACACATCTATCACTAAACAATTATTACATGGTTTATGTGATGATCAAGCTGTTGTCCAAGAAAAATTTCAAGCGAAACATTTGTCTCTTCTTCAAATGGTATAATGAACGGTTAAGCATCCTATCTGTCATGAATCAGATAGGATGCTTTCGTTCGTTCCTTCAATAACAAAAATAACCGTCTGTATGAAGTCATTTGACTTTGAACAGACGGTTATTTTTTGAATCCATTAAGGAGACGTTAAATCCAATAGTCTTCCTTACGCTATCAGTTATTCTTTAATAGCTTCTAAAGCTTTTTCTAGTTCATTTAATCTTTCTTCAAATACTTTCATAGCTCTTTCCAGATAGTCTCTATCGGTCATGTCTACGCCAGCTTTTTTCATCACTTCTATTGGATAGTCACTGCTTCCTGCTTTTAGATAAGTCAGGTACTTATCCAGTGCCCCTTCTTCTTCATTCAAGATTTTATCTGCTAGAGCTGTAGCTGCACAGAAGCCAGTGGAGTATTGATAAACATAGTAATTCATGTAAAAATGCGGAATGCGTGCCCATTCATACTGAATCGCTTCGTCTTTTTCAACGGCATCTCCATAATACTTTGAGTTTATCTTTCTGTAGTTTTCACTGAGGTAGTCTGCTGTTAAAGGCACCCCTTTAGCTGCTTCTTCATGCATAAAGTGTTCAAATTCAGCAAATTGTGTTTGACGGAATACTGTTCCTTTAAATCCATCTAAATAATGACTAAGGACATAAGCACGGGCTTTAGGATCCTCTGTCGTTTTTAGTAAATAATCCGTTAACAAGTTTTCATTTGTTGTAGATGCTATTTCTGCTAAAAATATAGAGTAGTTTCCATAGACATGCGGCTGTGTTGAGCGCGTGAAATAACTATGAGCACTGTGTCCTAATTCATGTACAAGTGTGTAGAGATGGTTCAAAGAGTCATGCCAATTCAAAAGAATGTATGGGTTCGTATCGTAAGTACCAGACGAGTACGCTCCACTTCTTTTTCCTTTATTCTCCACCACATCTATCCATCGATTATTAAATGCTTTTTCTAAAACATCTTTATATTCTTCGCCTAGGGGTTCTAACCCTTCAAACGTTTTATCCTTCGCTTCCTCATATGAGTATTTCAGACTTGCTTCACCTGTAATGGGGGTATACAAATCGTACATATGCAACTCATCTAGTTCTAATGTTTTCTTTCTAAGCTCCATATATCTGTGAAGTAACGGTAAGTTTTCATTCACTACATCTATTAATGTGTCATGTACAGCTTCAGGTATATGATTATTAGATAAGGCTCTTTCACGAGCAGATTTATAGTGATGAACTTTTGCTTGGTAATTATGATTTTTAACATTGGCCCCAAGTGTGCTGGCAAACGTATTTTTCAACCCTTCATAAATCTCATACATTTTAGTAAAGGCTTCTTTTCTTACACTTCTATCTGTACTCTCTAATAATTGACCATACATTCCGTGAGATAACTGAACTTCTTTTCCGTCTTCTCCTTTAACTTTAGGAAACTTTAAATCGGCATTATTAAGTACACTAAATGTTTGACTGGATGATCCCAATACCTCACTCGCACCAGCAAGTAAAGCTTCCATTTCAGCTGTTAAAACGTGAGCTCTATTGGCTGTCAGCTGGTTAATATAATGAGTATAGACTTCTAACCCTTCTTCATCTTCAAAATAATCCGATAAAGTCTCTTCAGGTAATTCTAATACTTCTGGCTCGAACCAAGAGGTTGCTTCTTGTGTCAGTGATGCCAAATAGCGAGCTCGATCATTCATTGCCTGATACGTGTTATTCGTTGTATCTTGGTCACTCTTTAAGTGCGCATACACATAAATCGAGCTTACTTTTCTAGATAAATTTAATATTGCTTCTAAAGCCTCTAAAAAGGTTTTAGCATCTTCTCCTAGTTTTCCTTGAAATTCTTTTACTTCTTCAATTTTCTCCTGAGTTTGGTTAAAATCCTCTTCCCATTTTTCATCTGACTCATAAATGACTGAAAGATCCCAAGTTAATTCAATAGGGACCTCATTTCTTGCAGGTAAAGACTTTACTTCAGACATGATGTTTCCCCCCTTAAAATATACGAACAATTTAATGATAACATACTTTGAATTTGAATAGAATAAACAAATTTTTTAATTTGTTTATCATAAAGCTCCTTTCCTTCTCTTTGCCTTTTTAGAAAACTTCCATTTTCCATTCCCAACTTTTACCAATATATGGGCATTCTCTAAATGGTCAATCCATTGAAAAATGGGCTTATAAAGAGCTGTGTTAGTGATATTAGGTAGTGTATGAAAAACGAGGGTTTTATTTTGATCCCATTCATCGATTACTCTCTTTATCATTTTTGGTTAGTGTCAATACTTTCTTTTAATAATTGCTTACAATGGTTGTTATATCAAGGAAAAACAAAAAAACACTTGC
>NZ_BAAACW010000083.1:0-12044 GCF_039521845.1 Alkalibacterium iburiense | reverse complement strand
TTTTTTGTTTGTTCAAGCTTCTAAGATTTTCGTTGCAATACTATCTACTTTTATATTGCCATAAACAAAAGGATTCCTCTTTTTGATTCGTATTACTAGTGAAGACCGAAAAATACGATATAGAGAAGGGGTTATTTAAATGAAATTAAGATTAATGGTATTAGCTGCAGGGGCTTTGTTGATGACTGGTGGGAAAACAGTGTTAGGTGCAAGGAGTTTCGAATCGATGCCCTCAGATGAATCAGTCTATCGAGTAGAAGAAAGCTATCCAATGAGAGGACCAAATGAATATAGAATGCATGAGGTTTTAGATGAACGAGATAATAATTTCAATGACGATAGCTTCGAAGATCATTTTCGTGAAATGGAAAGATTTCATCTAGAATGGGGTAATTTAACGGAGGAAGAGCGAGAGGAATGGCGAGACAGAAGAAACGAAAGCCAAGACAGATACAACGATCGTTCATTTGATGGCTATGGTATGATGGGGCCAAGAAGAGCGAACCTTTCACGACATGGTTGTGGTGTTCGTCGATAAAATAAATGTTTAGCTGGTGGTTAATGATGAGAAGTGAAAAAGAAGTGACACATGCGATTCAGTTATATGGGGATACGGTGAGACGAGTGTGCATGGTTTATTTGAAAAACCCAACGGATACTGAGGATATTTTTCAGAACGTGTTTATCAAATATGCCACCCGTTCTCCACAGTTTGAGTCCTTGGAGCATGAAAAAGCTTGGATTATTCGGGTGACAATAAATGAATGTAAGGACTTTTTAAAGAGTTTTTACAAAAGAAATATTTTCCCGACTCGTCAAAGCGTCCTAATTAACCAACAAACAGCCACAGTTCCAACAGAGCATCGTGAAGTTCTTGAAGCGGTACTTGCTCTTTCGAAAAAGTATCGTGAAATAATTTATTTATTTTATTATGAAGAATATACAGCAGTTGAGATAGCAGAAATCTTGAACAAGAATGTCAATACTGTTTATACACGGTTGACTAGGGGCAGAGATTTATTGAAGGCAGCGTTAGGAGATGATTACCATGAATAGAAAAATCAAAGATGCTTTTAATCGCGTGACCGCTGAAAAAGATTTGATGCAACATACAGAGGATGCTGTCATTCTATATATGCGTACGCAAAATGAGAAGCCACCGATTGTAAAAAATTCAAGAAAGAGAAATATCGGATTGGCCCTAGCGTTTGTATTTGTCTTTGCATTTAGCAGCTTATTTGTTTATCTGCAACCTGTATCAGCTGTCTCAATTAACAGTACTTCTTCTGTAGAAGTATACTTTAATCGATTTAATCGTGTCGTTGAAGTGATTAGCTATGATGAAAATGGTGAACCAACTTCGGAAGAAATGGCTATTCAAAACAAGGGTTTCGAAGAAGTTATGGATGAAATCTTAAGTGATGCGGATGCGGAAGATGTTTATGTAACCGTCGCAAGCCGCAATGAAGCTGCGACTAGAGAAATGGTTGCGAATCTAACCACGCACCAGGAAATGATGCGAAATATGCATATCTACCAATCTTCAGAAGAAATCATGAAGAAAGCACGAGAAAATGAAATGTCCATGGGACGCATGCACGCCATGCATGAATTGCAAGAATCAGGTGAAGAGTATAACACCACTGATATAGAAACTGAATCCACTCAAGAATTAATGGAGGCTTTTGACAGACATCATCAAGAAATGATGCGCGGAGGCCATATGCATAGGCCAGGTGGTGGGATGAACGGTGGGCATATGAATCGGTCCAGATAAAAAATAACCATCTGCCTATTCGTTGATTGAATAAGCAGATGGTTATGATTTCATTGAAATGTTTTGCTACAGTTTTTAAAGAGGTAGATCTTTCTTTGTAAAGAGAATATTCGAGGCGGTGTATAGTACAAAGGCTATCGCTCCTAAAGCCACTAGACCCCAACCAAATTCTCCGCTCGATAGTATGGCATCTGTATCAAATAGAGTTGTAATTGTCATATATTCAAGACCATTCGCACTATCCATTAATTGTTGAATCATGGTAATGAGGAAGAAAGCAAATGGAATTCCTCCACCGACGGCTAAGGCTAGGCCTGTACGGTTAAATAGGGTTGATGCAAAGAATGAGATTGAGCTCATTGCCAAGATTAATAGTAGTAGACCTAGACTTAACCAAAAATAAGTTTCTACGTCAAATTCTAGAGCCCGATCGACTGATCTAGCAGAAGAAACCATCGCATGATTTGCCATCATAATGATTTGATCTGTATTTAAACCGGTTGTTTGTGTAGATAATGCTAATGCAGTAGGATCTTTAATGAACGTTAAGTTATCTCTTACTTGCTCACTATTGATATCTAAAGCAGTCGCAGATGAGTCAATCACTGTTTGTAGTAATAGCTCGGCATTGTCTTCAGAAACCTCTCTTTGTGGAGTAGATGCTACCGTGTCTTGAACAACAACAGGTTCTTCAACTTCCTCTGATTCTTCATTTTCATTGGTTTCATCGGTTTCTTCCTGATTTTCTTCCGTTTCTACGGGTTCAATTTCCGGAGTTTCTTCTTCGACAGGCTCTGTGTTCTCAACCTCCGCTACTTCAAGCGCGTCTATTTCACTCATGACCAGCTTGCGATAATCATTAATAGAGATACCATAGATACGGGCACCAGCAGCCAAAGCGTCATTACTTGTTAGAAGCATTTCAGGTTGTTCCAGTAATTCTTCTGTTGTTATTTCGATGTCGCTATCTTCCATATCATCATCGTCTTCATAAATATCCCAACGTTCATCTGTAATAATTTCTGCAGCTTCTTTGTATGAACGGTTACGAATCAGATCTTCTAAGTAAATAGCGTAAGCTTCTGTATCCATATCACGAGCGACTGCTGCTTCGCGCATGGCGTATTCATCTTCTTGAATTAAATATAAACGCTCTGATAAGTATCGTTCTTCTTGATTTAATGTTTCCGCTGCAGCTTTAACATCATCTGTAATCGGATAACCGGTGACGTTGTTGTATTGTAGTTGGGAAGCCCCTAATCCGGCTAATGAAATGATAAGGTACATTAATGTAACGGATAGGATGAGGTAAAGAGATTTTGTAAGAATGACACTGGATCGTTTAATCGGAGTCGACAAAGTATAAGCCAGTGAACCAGAATCAACTTCATTAACGACTAGATTATTGGCCGTGAATACGACATAGACAATCCCTAAGATGACCGCAATTAATTTATAGAAGTTCTCTAAACTTCCTAAAAGACTTGTCAATGTGGATAAGATATTTGAGAAGGCTGTACCTTCTGCCGCTGCTGCGATAGATGCATAGCCTGCTGCATCATAACTAATGATGAAGCCAGACAAAATGGTCGAAGCAACGATGGTGATAATCAACCAGAGCTTCCAATTAGCTTGAATACTTTGTTTTAAGATTGGTTTTGATAACATTTATACATCCTCCTTGAATACTTCAGTAATGTAATCTTCAAAATGCACTTTAATTTCTTTGAAATAAACCAAGTCAAATGCTTTTAGACTTTGAATGAGTTCGTTAATCTGATTGTCATGGACTTGCACAAAGACTTGTAAATCTTCTGGTTTCACGCGATTGATTTGATAGCCTAAACTGATAAATTGTTTGAAAGCTTCTTCCGATTTAAATTCCATACGATATTCTTTGTTTTTGTTGTAACGAATGTTTTTCATATCGACCACTTCAATAATTTTACCTTTTTGTATAACAGCGACTCGATCACAAATTTCTTCGACTTCTTGAAAAATATGACTGGACATAAAAATCGTTTTTCCTCTTTCTTTTTCTTCTTTCAAAAGTTCAATGAAAAGGTCTCGCATGAGTGGATCTAAACCCGTAGTTGGTTCATCCATTATCAAAATATCTGCATCAGAAGCGAGTGCTGTAACAATCGCAGTCTTTTGTTTCATCCCTTTACTCATAGCATGTACATTAGCTGTGGCATCTAATTGAAGTAACTCGATTAATTCTTTGGCGCGGTCCCAATTCCCTCTTCCTGATAAATAAATTTGTTCTTTAAGGAATTCTTCACCCGTTGTATTTCCAGGGAAATTAATTTCCCCAGGGATATAAGAAACATAGCGTTTGACTTCGGCACTACTCTTCGTCGCGTCAAGTCCCTTAATACTGACATTTCCTTCATCTGGTTTAATAAAACCCATCATATGCCGAATGGTTGTGGTCTTGCCTGCGCCATTAATACCAACGAAGCCATAGACTTCGCCTTTTTCAATCTCTAAAGAGACGTCATATATTCCTCGACCTTTTCCATAATCTTTCGTTAAATGTTCTATCTCAATGTAAGCCATGTTGCAAGTTCTCCTCTCCAGCAGCGACTGTTTTCTTACGGTCATAAAAGTCCATAAAGTAATCTTCAAGTGTGAACTTAATTTCTGAAATAAAGTTCACTTTGACACCACTTAACTCTATAAATAGTTGTTGCATTTTTTCATCGGTCAGATTTAGTTTGACTTGATTTTGATCAGGTCTTTTAATGGGGATGGTAAATTTCGTATCCTCCAAGAATGTTTGGTAGTCTTGAAAGCTTGAAAATTCAATCTTAAATGCTTTATTTGTACTTTGTTTTAACTGATTCGCTTCGATCGTTGAAACAACGACACCATCTTTTATGATGGCTATACGGTCACAAGTTGCATCGACTTCACTAAAAATATGACTAGATAATAGAATGGTTTTTCCGTTCGCTTTCTCGTTTAAAATAAATTGAATGAAACGTTCTTGCATCACTGGATCTAGTCCAGACGTTGGTTCATCTAAAATTAAGACGCTTGGATTATGCATGAAAGCCGTCACGACGGCTAATTTTCTCTTAGTTCCTAAACTCATTTCTTTAATATCTTCTGAAGTATCGAGTTCAAAAATGTTTTTAAGCTCTTCTGTATGAGTCATATCTGTAATTTGTCTTTCTTCCGCCATAAATTTAATGAATTGATCACCTGTCATATTTTTAGGGAAAGCTAACTCACCTGGCAAATAGCCAACATCATATTTGATGATTGCTGCTGCTTTCCAACAATCTTTACCATTAATAGATAATTCACCTTCATGAGGTTTAGAAAAACCCATGAGATGACGTATTGTTGTCGTTTTACCTGCACCATTGGGCCCTAAGAATCCAAAAACTTCCCCTTTTTTTATTTCAAAAGAAACGTCGAATATCCCACGGCCGTATCCATAATCTTTTGTCACGTGTTTCATTTCTATAACTGGCATTTTTTTCCCTCTTTCATTTAAAATACATGTAATAGATAAATAACATCAGTAAGTTTATTTACAAACGTCATGTTATGCATTATACTAGATCTGAAAGTTTGAACAAGATACATCTTTTTGCATCTGTTAATTAACAAACAAATTATGTGAAAATGTAAAATAACTTTAAAGGGAGAGTATGGTTATGGAGAATTTAGACTTAAGAATTCAAAAAACCTACAAGTCTTTAATTGAAAATTTTGAAGGATTATTAAATGAAAAAGAATTTGAGAAAATATCTGTCACTGAAATTTGTGATGCAGCGATGATTCGGCGGCCAACTTTTTACCAACATTTTTTGGATAAATACGATTTTTTAACGTTTTTTATTAAACATAAAATGAATCTTGTTTTTGATTATGCCTTTCAAAATATAAATGAAAAAGAAGGCGACTTTTTTGTTTTAGTATTTGAGCAACTATTGAATGAATCAGACAATGTTTTAGAGCTTATCTTTAGTATTCAAATGAATTCAGATATTATGTTAGAGATGGCTAGCGTTCAAGAGTATGGCCAAAAAATGTTGCGAACGCATGTAAATGGAGGAGAAAGTAAGAATAAACTTCAACCTTTCGTGACTGAATACAAAGGACAAATCATTATGGGTGTAACGATTCAATCTGTTTACTGGTATAAGAACAATAAAGACAAAATTGGTACAGAAGAAATGATTAAGTTATATAAACGAACGTTAGAAAAATTGAAGTAGAAAATAAATAGAGGCAGAAGATTTATATCGAAAAGATTTCTGTTTTTTTCTTTAATTCACTAAATACTAACCAGAATCTGATATATTCATTCAGCAAAAAAAGCCATGGATTTAGAAAAAAGTATGAAAGTCTGGGATTCAGTCGTGCAGAAATGGCCTTTTACCATGTACTAAGTAATCCAAAAAATGTTCAAGATTTTTACACCAATAATCAGCTCATCCAATTACCAAAAGAATTAATGGCCTCCTTTGCAGATGAAACAACTTCTGATTAAAATTGCAAGGAGACAGCAAATGAATGAAGATATATGTGGCTTTATATCCAATGATTAAAAGGGTATGGAGTTTTTCTAAAATAAAATACTCAACATAATTTTATACCCGATGAAAATTATCATTGATAAGTGATACGGAGAACCGTATCATAAATAGAGATAAATATTATATTGAAAGCAAATAAGTTACTCTACTGTATTTGTTAGATTTAAATCCTAAGTTTGAATAGTGTGTGAGGAGAGAAATATGATTATACGAATGGCAAAAGAAAAAGATGCTAAAAAAATTGCTGCAATTATGGTAGATAGTTGGCAAAAAAATTTTAAAGGTATAGTTCCTGAAGAAGTACTACATGGAATGGATCCTGTCAAAACTTCAAAGGTCATAAATAAGTCAATTAATAATGGCAACATTTTCGTTGCTGTACAAGAGAATAAAGTAGTAGGTTTTGTTGGAGTAGGAGAGAATCGGATTAAGGAGTGTCCAAAGTGGGAGGCAGAAATCCAAGCCATTCATGTGAATTATGACGTGAAAGGAAGTGGAATAGGTACTCAATTGTTAGAAAAAGCTTTGACGGAACTCAAGAATCGAAAATATAAAGTCGTTGGGCTATCTGTTTTTGAAAGTAATCCCGCCAATAAATTCTATAAAAAACATGGTGGATATCTGGTAGGAAAACATCAAAAAAATATGAGTGAAGAAAATCTAATTGAAAATCTGTATGAGTTCCAACTCTAATCACTTTAATTATTTAGTGTTGGTTTTTCTTTGTATATTTTCAACTCAATTATTGATGGAGAATCCATCTTACACAATTGAAAATAAGAATTGAACCTAGGACAGAAAAATTAAATGGAGACCCCTTATAACTCTTAACTGAGCTTAAGGGGTTTGTTTTGTTGTGAAGATTAGAATTGATTAGTTAAGAATGAATGTTCGGTTTACTATTCTTTACAGATCATTTAAATGATATAATTAGATGGAGTATAAAAGTAAATAAAGGGAGTGGAAACGATGGAAAACGAGACAGATATCCTAATTTACCAAACAGAAGACGGAAACACAAAAATAGATGTTAGATTAGAAAGTGATACAGTTTGGATGACACAAAAGGCAATAGCGGAATTGTTTCAATCAACTAAGCAGAATATAAGTCTCCACATCAAAAATATCTTTGAAGAAAAGGAATTAGATGAGGATTCAGTTGTCAAGTTTTACTTGACAACTGCGAAAGATGGCAAAAACTACAAAACAAAACACTATAACCTCGAAATGATTCTCGCAATCGGTTACCGAGTACGTTCTCATCGTGGAACGCAATTTCGACAGTGGGCGACCGAACGGCTGAATGAATATCTGGTCAAGGGTTTTACAATGGATGACGAACGTTTAAAAGATATGCGTAACCTTGGTGAGGATTACTTTGATGAGTTACTTGAACGTATTCGTGATATTCGGGCGTCAGAGAAACGGTTTTATAAGAAAATAACGGATATCTATGCTACTTCTGTAGACTATGATGCAACAGCAAAAGTGACACAAGATTTTTTTGCTAAAGTACAAAATAAACTCCATTTTGCTATACATGGGTACACTGCTGCAGAACTCATTGCGAAGCGAGCAAATTCAGAGGATGAAAACATGGGACTTACTTCATGGAAAGGTGATAAAGTACGTAAGTATGATGTGACAGTTGCTAAAAACTACTTATCTGACAAAGAGCTAAAATCTCTTAATCGAATTGTTACGATGTATTTAGATTATGCTGAAGATCAAGCTGAAAGACAGCAGCCTATGTATATGAAAGATTGGGCAGAAAGATTAGATGCATTTTTACAATTTAATAATCGAGAAATTCTTAAAGATGCGGGCAAAGTCTCTAAAGCGGTAGCGGATGAAATAGCTAGTAATGAGTATGAAAAGTTTAATAAACACCGCTTAAGTCAACAGTCCAATGATGATTTTGACCGGTTTATTGAAAGAAATCAGTTGAAAAAATAGAGTACGGTATAATGAGTATCATAATAGGACGTATGTTTATTCTTTCTTTAACCAGTTGGTATGAGTGGATAAAAAAAGTAAGTCTATCGGCACAACCGATAGGCTTACTTTTCATATAATTAATCAATTATTTAGCGCGTTTGACTTCAATGCGGTAGCCATCTGGGTCTGTGACAAAGAAATAGCTAGGGGTACCACCTGAAAGACCTCTTAGCTCACCTGTTTCATAGGCAGATGCTTTACAGATCTCGTGCATTTTTTCTAAATCATCGACTGCGACACCTAAATGACTGAAGCCATTTCCGACTTCGTAAGGCTCAGCATCGTAATTGTAAGTAAGTTCAATTTGCACTGAAGAACCAGGAGAATTCAGATAAATTAAATCAAATTTATTTTCTGGGAATTCTCTTCGGCTGGCGATTTCAAAATCGAATAGATTCGTATAGAAGTCTAAAGTCGCATCAATATCTCTGACACGTAAACAAATTTCAACAAGTACTTGGTTCATACTATCATCCTCCAAAATAATATCTTATATTCATTCTAGCATGAATCGGCCTTACAAGCAGTTATTTAAAGGAATTAATTATAGGCACACTTTGAGGGTATCAACGAATAAAAATAATCAGTGATAAGGACTGAAGGAAAGTGTCTTTCAGAGCTCATCACTGATTTTTATTTTTATTTTATTGATCTACAAGTCTTGTCAAAATATGATCTAGATATCCAGCCATGCACCTATAAAGAAGGTGATAATGAGTGGGACGGGAATGACGGCTGAGTTGATAATGGACGTCATAAAGGTGGTCTTTTTGTCTTGTTTGTTCATGAAGATCCGGATGTTTTTCAAGACATATGGAAAGGTTAATAAGGATAACGCCACAAGTCTTGGGAATGTTCCAAAAACAACAGATAAGATAATGGCAGTATATCCCGCGTAATAAAAGTATTTGTAGACAATGAGGGATTTATCCACGCCGATGTGATAAGGAAGAGTAAAACGATTGTCTTCAATATCTTCTTCTAAATCACAAATATTATTGGCTAAAGAGATAGCCATCACCGTAATGGATGTAGGAATGGACGCCACGATAATCTGGATAATAGTAATCCAATCAAATTGAATGACATCAAACGCATTGATATACACCATGGCTGTAAAGATGCCAAAGCCCATTGCCAGCCCGACGAAGAATTCACCCGTTGGCGTGCTTGATATAGGACGAGGACCCATAGTATAAAGAGCCCCGATTAACATCCCTCCAAAACCGACAAATAACAGGAAAAGAGAGGTTTGAGTAACTAAAAACAAACCGATGGCTAAAGCGACAGCACCTGAAATAATATAGGCTAATTTAACATTTTTAAGAGGGATATTTTCTTTTCCCACCACCATTTCTTGGGCGTAATCCGCATTTTTGTTATCTGCAATGTAATAATCCAAGTAGTTATCTCGGATATTGACAGCCAAGTGAAAAAGCACGGCTGTGAGCAGGCCTAAGAGTGAAAAGCCTAAACGAAAAGAATTATAATTGTACCAAGCATACAAGATGCCAATAAAGGCAGGGAAAAAACTGGTGGTAGTTGATTCCATTTGAGCAAGTAAGATATATTGTTTGATTGTCATACTAATCTCCTTTTTAAAATTCTCTTGTCAGTAAGCTCTCAGTCAGTACATATAAAGCCTTTTTTTCAGGATGACTGGGGAGCGATTCAATGGTTGCTAAAGCTTTATCACTGTATTGTTTGGCAATGGCGCGTGCACGTTCGATGCATTCATGCTCATGCAGTAAAGAAACAAGTTCCGTCAGGTCGCTGTCTGATAGGTCTTCTTTCTTGTTCAATAAAGGAAGAAAGGCCTCATCCGACTCTATGCCTAAAATGAGCGGAAGGGTATAGATCCCTTGTTTCACATCATTTAATACAGGCTTAGATAATATTTCAGGTGTCTGAGTGTAATCCAGAATATCATCTAACATTTGAAAAGCAATGCCGATGTTTTGACCAATGGATTGACTTTTCTCTATAACTTCAGGGGGACACTGTCCAAAATAAGCCCCTTCGTAGCAACTTAATTCAAAGAGTTGAGCTGTCTTTCCTTTAATACTTTTTAAATAGTCTGCATAGGTGATAGCTGTATTGTAAGTATTGGTCATTTGATTGATTTCACCCATCAATACACGTTTCATTGATTGTGTGTTTAACCGAATAATGTCGACAGAATCTGTCGCATCCGCCAATAATTCAAAATAGACTGAGATCAGTAAATCTCCTGTATAAACAGCCACATCTTTCCCGTGTTTCGATTGGACGGTTTCAATTCCACGACGCATTTTCGACTCGTCGATAATGTCATCATGAATGAGAGTGGCTAGATGAAGCACCTCCGTAGATGCAGCAGCAGAGATGATTTGATTATGTGACTCTTTAGCGGCCTGACCTAATCTTGAAAAAAGTAAAAAGTAGGCAGGTCTAAGTAATTTTCCTTGGTTTCTTATCATTTCAAGAACCGTTTCTTCGATCTCTTTATTATGAATGGTTGTTTTTTCTATAATCAGTTCGAGGCATTCTAATAAAAGAGCCTGGATATTAGGGAAGGTGTTCCACATGGGATGAGTTTTAATCATACGTCTCTCCTTTACTAACCAGTGACACATTGGTTAATATCATTCATTTATTATGTATATTTTCTATATCTGTTTACTAAGTATAGAGGAAATAGTCTTGAATCGTACAATAAAATATTTCACAATGATAAACTTTCTTAGATAAAAAATAGAGAGTATTTACAAAATGATAATACTTTTGTAAAACTCTCTATTTTAAGTTGAGCTGATAACTGTTTAAACAAGCCTGGCTCTAATTTTCCCACTTGCTTTATCAATTAATGTCACAAAGAGGATAATGATAATCAGAATAATCCCAACGTCTTCCCAGTTTCTTTGTTGCTGGGCAATCATTAACGGAACTCCGATCCCCCCGGCACCTACAAGTCCTAAAACGGTCGAAGCACGCACATCTATTTCAAAGCGGTAAATGGAGAAGGATGCAAACTCAGGTAAAACTTGAGGCAAGACACCATACCAAATGGCTTGTACTCGATTGCCTCCACTGGATCGAATGGAATCGACCATATTCATATCAATGGATTCAATGACTTCCGCATACAGTTTACCAATCATACCAATTGAGTTAATGCTGATAGCTAGCACACCAGGATAAGGGCCCACGCCAAGTGCAGCTACAAATAATATGGCAAAAATAATGGAAGGAATGGCTCGAATCGCGTTTAATATGGCTTTTCCTACATAGTTTAGCGGGCCTCCTATATTTCTGGAAGCTAAAAAGGCTATCGGAATCGCAATAATGGATGCTGCAATTCCACCAGCGTATGCGATGGCCACTGTCTCCAGCATTTGACCCATTCGGCCCATAAATACTGAAAAATACTCAACTGAAGTAAAAGGAACAATAAACATACGGTATAAAATAGTCAGGGGTGATACACGACTACCTGGAACTTGCCAATTTTGATTCCAAATGGCCGAAATGTAGAAGAAAGCTAAAATAAGGACAGTGACTGCGATTAACTGTTTGGTTTCTCTGCTTTTTTGTCCTGTTAGCGAGATATAAGATTCATCCTTTTTCATTCTAAGTACCCCCTTAAACGATTAGTTAGTGTCAATACTTTCTTTTAATAATTGCTTACAATGGTTGTTATATCAAGGAAAAACAAAAAAACACTTGCCCCTCCC
>NZ_BAAACW010000082.1:0-6024 GCF_039521845.1 Alkalibacterium iburiense | reverse complement strand
CTTCCCAGCGCCGAGGATAGTGAGGGGTTTCCCCTTGTGAAAGCAGGACGTTGCCGCGCAGCTCTTTTATTTTGCTTAAATACATACTTAATATTGGGGACTTAGCTCAGTTGGGAGAGCATCTGCCTTACAAGCAGAGGGTCAGCGGTTCGAGCCCGTTAGTCCCCATTGTCACACCGAGCCATTAGCTCAGTCGGTAGAGCATTTGACTTTTAATCAAAGGGTCGCAGGTTCGATTCCTGCATGGCTCATATAGAAACTAGCGGATGTGGCGGAATTGGCAGACGCACTAGATTTAGGATCTAGCGCTTAACGGCGTGGGGGTTCAAGTCCCTCCATCCGCATGAGAGTTTCACGTGACAGATAATTCATTAGCCGGCTTAGCTCAGTTGGTAGAGCAACTGATTTGTAATCAGTGGGTCGAGGGTTCAACTCCTTTAGCCGGCATATCTAAGTGAGCATCTCATGCTCCATTGCGGAAGTAGTTCAGTGGTAGAACATCACCTTGCCAAGGTGGGGGTCGCGGGTTCGAATCCCGTCTTCCGCTTCTTTACATATAGAGTAAAGATGACAGTGTGCATTTCTTGCCGGGGTGGCGGAATAGGTAGACGCACAGGACTTAAAATCCTGCGGAGAGTTGTCTCCGTGCCGGTTCGATTCCGGCCCTCGGCATAAAAAACAGCACCCTTAGCTCAATTGGATAGAGTACCTGACTACGAATCAGGCGGTTAGAGGTTCGACTCCTCTAGGGTGCATTTAATAATCACGGGAAGTAGCTCAGCTTGGTAGAGCACTTGGTTTGGGACCAAGGGGTCGCAGGTTCGAATCCTGTCTTCCCGATTGTTATAATAATGGCGGTGTAGCTCAGCTGGCTAGAGCGTACGGTTCATACCCGTGAGGTCGGGGGTTCGATCCCCTCCGCCGCTATGGAAGCGGACCTTTAGCTCAGTTGGTTAGAGCAAACGGCTCATAACCGTTCGGTCGCAGGTTCGAGTCCTGCAAGGTCCATTATTTTTAATATTATCGCGGAGTAGAGCAGCTGGCAGCTCGTCGGGCTCATAACCCGGAGGTCGCAGGTTCGAATCCTGCCTCCGCAATTGCACCATATGTAAGATTAACTAAGTATTTGGCCCCGTAGTGTAGCGGTTACCACGTCTGCCTGTCACGCAGAAGATCGCCGGTTCGAATCCGGTCGGGGTCGTTGGAATAGTATGCGGGTGTAGTTTAGTGGTAAAACTACAGCCTTCCAAGCTGTTGTCGGGAGTTCGATTCTCCCTACCCGCTTTATACTTAGATTTAAGTATGCAAATTAAATAGGGCCTATAGCTCAGCTGGTTAGAGCGCACGCCTGATAAGCGTGAGGTCGGTGGTTCGAGTCCACTTAGGCCCATTATATCAATTATTATAATTGGTATGGGGAAGTACTCAAGTGGCTGAAGAGGCGCCCCTGCTAAGGGTGTAGGTCGGTTTTGCCGGCGCGAGGGTTCAAATCCCTCCTTCTCCGTTTCATTTTTATAGTGTTGGCCCCTTGGTCAAGTGGTTAAGACACCGCCCTTTCACGGCGGTATCACGGGTTCGAATCCCGTAGGGGTCATATATAATTTTAAACAACTTAATATAATGATTTATTTTATGGAGGATTACCCAAGTCCGGCTTAAGGGAACGGTCTTGAAAACCGTCAGGCGTGTCAAAGCGCGCGTGGGTTCGAATCCCACATCCTCCTTAAAAGGCCCCGTAGTGTAGCGGTTACCACGTCTGCCTGTCACGCAGAAGATCGCCGGTTCGAATCCGGTCGGGGTCGTCAAATAGATATTCTATCTATTTGGCGCTGTAGCTCAGTTGGTAGAGCAACGGATTGAAGCTCCGTGTGTCGGCAGTTCGACTCTGTCCAGCGCCATAATGATACTATATAAAATGCGGGTGTAGTTTAGTGGTAAAACCACAGCCTTCCAAGCTGTTGTCGGGAGTTCGATTCTCCTCACCCGCTTCTTAATAAAAAGCCAGAAATGAATGAAATGTTCATTTCTGGCTTTTTTCGTATTCTGTGCGTGAAAAGAATCTAAATAAAGTATACTTTCTTCCTGTTTAAAAAAAGAAAGAGGCTAACAATAGGGATGAGACTGTACACAACCGTTAGAGAGAGAAATCGGGTATGAACATAAAAGCTCAAGCAATTTATGACACCCACATTGAGTATAATGGATAAATAATCATAAAAACGATTCAGATCAAAGTAACTAAATAATCGTTTTATTTGTAAAAGAAAAGAAGTGACAATTAACACAATAAATAATATCCAAGAATAAGTGAAAGCAAAATATAGTAAGATAGTAAATTTTATTATTTCCAAAGTAATTAAGAGACCAATAGACAGACGATTATTGGTGTATTGTGTAATGAGTTCTTTGGAGTAGTGAGTCAGTATACCAAAAGCGATTAACAAAAGAATGGATAGAGAAAAAGAACGATAAAATAAAGCCAGTACCGTGCCGAAAAGAACTGACCAAGCTGTGTATATTAATATTTTTTTTAGTTTATTCGTCATATAGCCAACAACTTTCCTCATGTAGTATTACTCTTATCTTACCATAAGTTAGAGTGCACAGAAATATAAATAGGAAGGTGTAGTTATCGTTTCACTTATTCAAAGCAAAGGTGTTTATATATTTTACTAATAAATATGATTAATCTTGCTATATATGTTAAAATAGTAGAGGTTTACAATGAATTCCCGATAGGACGGCCAGAACCGGTCGGAAGCCTTGTAACCGAACACTTTAGGGGGAATAAAAATGACAGAGAGAAAATTATTTACATCAGAATCAGTAACAGAAGGACACCCAGATAAAGTAGCCGATCAGATTAGTGACGCTATTTTAGATGCTATTTTGGAAAAAGATCCAGAAGCACGTGTCGCATGTGAGACAATGGTAACTACTGGGTTAGTACTGATAGCTGGAGAGATTCGAACTGAAACATACGTAGATATGCAAAAGATTGCTAGGGATACGATTAGGGATATCGGCTATACAAGAGCCAAATACGGCTTTGATGCAGATACGTGTGCTGTACTTGTATCTATTGATGATCAGTCACCGGATATTTCTGTAGGAGTCGATGACTCAGTAGAATACAAATCTGAAGCACTTGATGAGTTAGATAAAATAGGTGCTGGTGACCAAGGACTTATGTTTGGGTATGCAACAAATGAAACGCCGGAGATGATGCCTTTGCCGATCTCACTTAGCCATAAACTGACTAAACAATTGGCAAAAGTAAGAAAAGAGAATATCCTTGATTATTTAAGACCGGATGGAAAAGCACAAGTTACCGTCGAATACAATGAAGACTCTATACCAGTCAGAATTGATGCTATTGTGATTAGTACACAGCATCGTCCTGATGTGACATACAATCAACTTAAAGAGGATGTTATTGAAAAGGTCATTAATGAAGTCATTCCTGCACAATGGATTGATGATCAGACAAAATTCTATATTAATCCAACTGGTCGATTCGTTGTTGGAGGTCCTCAGGGAGATGCTGGTTTAACAGGAAGAAAGATCATTGTGGATACTTATGGGGGATATGCTAGACACGGTGGAGGAGCGTTTTCTGGAAAAGATGGAACGAAAGTGGATCGCTCTGCCAGTTATGTAGCTCGATATATTGCTAAGAATATTGTAGGTGCTGGACTAGCTGAAAAGGTCGAAGTCCAACTGGCTTACGCTATTGGTGTTTCTCAACCGGTATCTATTACATTAGATACTTTTGGGACCAGTAAAGTATCAGAACAAGAATTGATTAAAGCTGTTAGAGAAGTATTTGACCTAAGACCAGCTGGAATTATTAAAATGCTCGATTTGAAACGTCCGATCTACAAACAAACGGCTGCTTATGGTCATTTTGGTAGAATGGATTTAAACTTGCCTTGGGAACGTACTGATAAAGTGGATACTTTGAAAAGCGTGCTAAAAATTTAATAAGATTAGAAAGCACAGATGGACAAAATTCTGTGCTTTTTGCTGTATATTTATCCATCTGCCATAAATGTTATATTGTATCAAAACTTTAATAAACCTTTAAACAGAAACGGATTTATTCACTATACTAGCAGAAAGTCGTATGTTATACTTTTAGAGATAGAGGATATCCTCAACACGATTATATGTAAAATTTATGGTTACTGATTATGGATTAGAGTAAACTCTTAAAAAGCAATGTTTGAAATATTTTAGGTAGGTGAATAATTTGAACGAAATAGGCGAGAAATTAAAAGAAGCTAGAAAAGAAAAAGGGTATACGTTAGATGATTTACAACAAATCACAAAAATTCAAAAACGTTATTTGATTGCTGTAGAAGAAGGTAATCTAGAAGTTTTACCAGGAAACTTTTATGCGCGTGCTTTCATCAAACAATACGCTGACTCTGTTGGTTTAAATGGAGAACAATTAATTAAGGAACACATTGATGCCTTGCCTCAAACCGATCAGTCTAGTTATGTTGCTAAATCAGCACCTAGCACCCAGACGCGATCTAGAGGGAAAAATAGTGGGTTTTTGGCAACGTTGCAAGATAGCTTGCCAACTATTTTAATAGTCCTACTCGTTATAGCGATAATAGTAGCTATTTATTTGGCTATGTCCAGTGCAAATCGAAATGCCGATGATTCATCTTTTATCCAAGAAGACGAATCGTCTAATGTAGTAGAAGTGGATGACAACGACGAAATAGAAGAAGCTGGTTCTGATGAAGATGACCCTGAAGGTGAAGGGGAAACTCCAGCCGATGATGAAGATCAGGAAGAAGAAGAGCCAGAAGAACCAGAAGAACCTGAAGAACAAGTGATTGAAGAAACAGACGGTTCTACTAACACAACGACATATACTGTTACTGGAGAGCACCCTGAAAGTCAGCAACTTGAATTAACAGCTGACGGAGGAGAATCATGGGTAAGTGTAGAAGTAGATGGTGAAATGGCTAACCAAGCATTATTGACTGATGGTCAATCTCTGGTAACAGAGTTCGATAATAATGCTTCTTCTATAGTGATTGTAATAGGGAATGCTTCTGCCACAACCATTAGTTTGAATGAAAATCCTTTACCATATGGTGAAGCAGCGACCGAAGCTGTACGTCAAGAGATGTACATTGAATTCGAATAGGAATGATAACAAATAAGACCAGCAGAATACTATTCTGGTCTTATTTAAATCAGGAGGAAAAACTGTGAATTTACCCAATAAAATAACTTTATTTAGAGTGTTTATGATTCCATTATTTTTACTACTCGTTTTAATCCCCTTCGACTGGGGGACCGTCACACTATTAGGTTCTACTATTGAAGTGAATCTTTTGATAGGTACAGTTGTATTTGCGGTGGCCAGCTTTACAGATTGGCTAGATGGGTATTTAGCTAGGAAAATGAATATTGTATCTAATTTCGGTAAGTTTGCTGATCCTCTAGCAGATAAAATGCTAGTGATGTCTGCCCTTATAGTCCTTGTAGAGCTGGGACTGGCTCCATCATGGGTAGTTGCCATTATTGTATCAAGGGAATTAGCTGTCACAGGTTTAAGATTATTGCTTGTTGAACAAGGTGGAGTAGTCATGGCGGCAGCCTGGCCTGGGAAGATTAAAACGATTACTCAAATGTATGCTATTATCTTTCTGTTTTTAGATGATTTTCCACTGGCATTTTTAAATATTCCAATAGGCACAATCTTTTTATATATTTGTCTATTCTTTACTGTCTACTCTGGAGTGGACTATTTTTACAAGGCAAGACATGTTTTTGCAGGGACTTTTTCAAAATCAAAATAAATAGTAAAAATAAGAGTGCACAGCGACGTGGACTCTTTTTTTGATTTAAACAGGAAATCGGTATAAAAATAGTGACTATGTTAAAATAAAAAAGTGATTATCGAAATTAAAAGTAAGTATATATAGGTAGTGTAAAAAGTTTTATGAAAAAACAAGAAAAAAAGAGAAATACTTCCTCTGATTAACATAAGTGGGAGTA
>NZ_BAAACW010000081.1:976-10997 GCF_039521845.1 Alkalibacterium iburiense | reverse complement strand
TTTACCAGATAATCACTGATTATTTATTTTACCCATTTATAGCCCTTAAAAAGGGTTTCTTTTTCAGCACCCTCTACTGCCAATGAGTATTTTTTTATAAGAGTATTTTTTTATTAATCTCACCATTACACTCCTAGTCATAATGCTTGCTTTAGGGTTTTCTTATATAGAAAGTTGTTTTTTTATATGGAAACGATCACACTTATTATATATAATGTTGATAGGGTTTTCAATTAGGTGTGTATATTGATTCATGTAAATGAGCCATAAAAAAATATGTTCGAAGTAACCCTTAATAATCAATTATAGCATACTATTTTTAGTGAAAGAAGTTAGTTTTTTTCTTCCATTTGAATTTGTTGGAGCATGTATAGATAGTTTAGCTGCTCATAGAAGAAGACAGTAGGGTATGTTATGCTTGAAACAAAGGGTTGGAAAAGTGAATGTACTCATATGAGTAACCGCTTAATTTTTAAATAAAAGAAAGGATGATGATAGTGATAAGAAAAGCTTTTGTGATGACAGTTTATCCGGATAAACACGAAGAATATCATAGAAGACACAATGAGCTCTGGCCAGAAATGGAAACTATGCTAAAAGAGCATGGTTTAATTCAATACAACATCTACTTGGATGAGGAAACGAATCTTTTGTTTGCGCTTCTAGAGTTGGAAGATAATCATAGGTGGGATGAAACAGCGTCTACTACCATAAATAAAAAATGGTGGGATTATATGGAACCTGTAATGGAAACCAATCCTGATAATAGTCCGGTTACACGAAATCTGAAAGAAGTCTTTCATTTAAGTCAAGATAAGGAGAATAAAAATGTTTAATATTGGAATTAGAGCACATGATATTGAAAACACGACAATTGAAGATTTAGCTGACAAAATAGCTGAAAAAGATATTCAATATATTCAGTTAGCTTTACTTAGATCGGTTAAAGATTACGAAGTGACCACGCGAAATATGAATATAGGTATGGCTAGAGATATTGGAAATGCATTCCGTAATCAAAATATAAATATTGCCGTTTTGGGATGTTACATCAACATGATACACCCAGATTTGGATGAAAGAAGAAAAGCTTTGGATTTCTTTAAAGCTCATATCCGTTACGCTAAAGCTTTTGGAGCATTAACAGTAGGTTCTGAAACAGGAGCAGCTACACCAGAAGTTCAGTACACTGAGAAGAATTTCGAAGAAGAAGCTTTTAACAATGCAGTTGAAAGTGTTAAAGAATTGGTGAAAGAAGCGGAAAAACATGGAGTCATTGTAACTATTGAAGGTGGAATCAATCACCCTATTTATGCTCCTATAATGATGAAAAAATTAATTGATGAAGTAAATTCTGATAACATGCAGATTATTTTAGATGTCGTAAACTATTTATTCCCAGATAATGCTTCGGTTGAAACACAGCACGAAATAATAGATGAGGCTTTTGATTTATTTGGAGATAAAATCACTGTCATTCATGCTAAAGACTTTGTTATTAAAGATAAGGAAAAACAAATTGTTCCTGTGGGACAGGGTGAAATGGATTATGAGTATTTAATGACAAAGATAAAGAATGAGAAACCAGGTATTCCGATTTTACTTGAAGAAACTCAAGAGCCACACATAGATGGCGCTATTAATTTTTTAAACAAATTTTACTAATAGGAGAATAAAATACGATGACAGAACTCGAACTTAACAAGGATAAGATTACAGACTATATTGATAAATTAGCTGAGAATTTATCAGCCATTAAAGATGACACAGGAGAGTACCTGCTTGATTTTGATGGATTAATTGTTGATGATAAAAGTTGGCATGTTTGGAATTGGCCACAAGGTGTAGGGTTGTACGGGCTATATTCTTACTATAAATTCACAAAAAGTGAATCTGCTAAACATATTTTAGATGAATGGTATGAGCAGCGTTTAATTGAAGGCGCACCACCAAAAAACGTGAATACGATGGCGCCTTTATTAACGATGGCTTTTCTATATGAAGAAGAAAATAGAACAGAGTTTAAGCCTTACTTGGAACAATGGGCAGACTGGGTTATGTACGATATGCCTCGAACAGATGAAAACGGCTTGCAGCATATGACATACGGACCAGAAAACAAAAATCAGTTATGGGCAGATACTTTAATGATGACTGTTCTACCGTTAGCCAAAATAGGTTTACTATTAGACAGACCGGAATATGTAGAAGAAGCAAAAAAACAGTTCCTGATCCACATTAAATATTTAGCAGATAAAGAAACAGGTCTCTGGTTTCACGGCTGGACATTCGAAGGGCATCATAATTTTGCCAATGCCTTATGGGGACGAGGAAATTGTTGGGCCACTATAGCTATACCTGAGATTATTGAAATGTTGGATTTGAAATCTGGAGATCACTTATATGATTTCCTGACAACTACTTTAAACAGACAGGTTGAAGCACTAAAAAAACACCAGGATGAAAGTGGTTTATGGTCAACGTTACTAAATGATTCAGATTCATACCTCGAAGCTTCGGCATCTGCTGGTTTCGCTTTTGGGATACTTAAAGGTATTAGAAAACGTTATATCTCAAAAGACTATTTACCTGTTGCTGAAAAAGCCATTCAAGGTATCGTGGATAATATTAATGAAGAGGGCGCAGTAGAAAAAGTATCTGTTGGAACAGGTATGGGTGATGATTTAGACTTTTATAGAAATATTAGAGTGACGACTATGCCTTATGGTCAATCCCTTGCGATTTTAGCCTTAACTGAGTATCTATACACATATGTTTAATTCGTATATAAATAAGTAAACATTTAAACAAACAATCTTTAGAGCTGTAGAGTATTCCGTTACTTTACACATAAAGGTTGTTTGTTTTTTTATTTCGATTATTTATTCATTCTTATAATTAATTGCATTGATTTTTTATAGTTTGTTTCCATTTTTGTATTCAGAAAACGGTAACAATAAGGGTATACTATACATAGAGTAATTGTTATATATAGAAGGAGAGAGAAGCAAATGAATAAACGTTTTTATGCGTTATTAGCAACAACTGCCCTAATAGCTACTGCATGTGGGAATGGTGCAGAGAATGAAGAAGATACAGGGGCAGAAAACGACCCTAACGTAGATGCAGAAGTTGTTGAAGGTGACGGCGACCAATCGATAAGAGTAGCATGGTGGGGCGGACAAGAACGTCATGACATGACTTTGGAAGCGATTGAATTATTTACTGAAGAAACAGGTATTACAGTAGAAACTGAATACACTGGATGGGATGGCTACTGGGAAAGATTAAATACCCAAGCAGCAGGTAGTAATTTACCAGATGTCATTCAAATGGATAATTCTTACTTAAATGAATATGACAGTAATAGCCTATTAGTAGATTTAGCACCTTATACTGAAGACGGTACCATCGACTTATCAGATGTTGATGATGTCTACCAAGAGATTTTAGAAGTAGATGGCCGCACATTAGGAATTTCAGGTGGAGCGAATGCCCTAGCAGTTATCTATAATGTGGACTTAACTGAAGAACACGGTGTCGATATGGAACCTGGCTTCACATACCAAGATTTATATGATATCAATTTAGAAATCAAAGAAACAATCGAAGCCGATGGTGGAGAATACTGGGGCTATGACTTTGCAAACTCTGAGTATGAGTTATTCAATAACTATGTCAGACAGAATGGTCAAAGTTTTTATAATGAAGATGGAAACGGTTTAGGCTTTGAAGAACCCGTTTTAGTAGATTTCTTCGAGTGGTTACAAACCATGGTTGCAGACGGTGCAGCGCCAACGCATGATATTATGTTATCCTACCATGAAGGTGGAGACAGCATGGTACAAGATGGCACGTCACTCATGAGAACAGCAGCAAGTAACCAGTTAATCGGTGATCAACAATCGACAGATTACGAATTAGGACTGACCGTTTTACCGTCACTAGATGGCACACACGCTAACTTTATTCGACCATCCATGTCTTGGTCTGTAACAGATCATGCAGAAGATGTCGACGCAGCAGCTGAATTTATTAACTTTATGACTAATAGTATTGAAGCTAATGAAATTCTACAAGGTGAAAGAGGCGTTCCGATTTCAAGTGTTGTTAGAGATCACTTAAGCGAGCAAGTTGAAGAATCAACTAGAAAAACCTTTGAATTCCTTGATGTAGTCGCTGATTACACTGAGCCTGCAGATCCAATTTCGCCTCCAGGAGAGACAGAAGTCCGTGGGTCATTCTTAAGAGTCATTGAATCATTAAAATATGAACAAGTGACTCCTGAAGAAGCAGCTGAACAATTTATCAATGAAGCAAACGGTATTTTAAACTAATTAACTAAAAGAGGGCAACGCCTTAACTGATGCAGTTGCCCTTTATTTTAGAAAGGAAACGGTGGTGCAACTATGGCAACAAATTTCGGCGATTTTTCTGATAGTATGAAAGGGATGAAAGGAAAAGATAAGACGGATAACCTAGCTGGATATTTAGCGATATCACCTTGGTTGATAGGTTTTATTCTATTAACAATTGGACCTATGCTAGCTTCTCTTATTTTGTCTTTCACTGAATACAGATTATTATCAGCTCCAGAATGGATTGGTCTCGATAATTTCAGAAGATTATTTTCTGATGCAAGATTTATAAACTCATTAAAAGTAACGTTTCAGTATGTAGTCATTTCAGTTCCATTGAGATTGGCTTTTGCATTATTTATAGCTATGTTATTCAACACTGGACGAAAAGGTAGTGGGCTATTTACTGGTATTTTCTATATTCCTTCTATTATCGGAGGAAGTGTAGCAGTAGCTGTTATGTGGAGACAGTTGTTTGGTCACGGTGGTGCGATTACAGAAATACTGTCTGCACTCAATATTACCGATCGGAACTTAATAGGAAATCCAGATACAGCCATTTATGTCCTTGTGTTATTAGTCATATGGCAGTTCGGTTCACCGATGGTTATATTCTTAGCTGGTCTGCGGCAAGTTCCAACCTCCCTTTATGAAGCAGCCAGTGTGGATGGCGCTTCAAAGATTAAGCAATTTTTCCATATTACAATTCCTATGTTAACACCAGTTATTTTCTTTAACTTAGTAATGGGAACTATTCAAGGCTTTATGACATTTACTCAAGCCTATTTGGTAACAGGCGGTGGACCTTTAGATGCGACTAATTTCTATGCCGTATACCTATATGAGCAGGCATTTGAATACCGTCACATGGGGTATGCTTCAGCGATGTCTTGGGTGCTATTATTAATTATAGCTGTTGTAACGGCCATATTCTTTGCCACTTCTAAATACTGGGTATTCTACCAAGGAGGAGAAAAGTAATGAAAACTAAAAGTAGTAAACGAATAAGAGATATTATTTATTATGTTTTTGTTATCTCCTTAGGTTTCACCATGCTCTATCCCGTTCTATGGTTAGTCAGCAGTTCTTTAAAACCAGAACCTGAGATTTTTGGTAATGCCGTATCTTTAATACCTAGTGAAATTGATTGGATGAACTATGTAGAGGGGTGGGCTGGATTCGGAGGTATTGGATTCGGTACTTACTTTAGAAACACGTTCATTATTGTAGGAATCGTTGTAATCGGTACCTTACTTACTGGATCAGTAGTCGCCTATGGGTTTGCGCGTTTAGAATTTAGAGGAAAAGCTATTTTGTTTGCTTGTTTAATGGCTACGCTCATGCTGCCTATTCAAGTGACTTTAATCCCACAGTATATTGTCTTTAATAATATTGGATGGGTTAACACTTTTTATCCATTAATTATTCCTGCTTTTGTAGGGGGACAGCCTTTCTTTATCTTTTTAATGATTCAATTCATTAGAGGAATTCCAAAGGAACTAGATGAAGCAGCTATCGTTGATGGTGCCACTAAAATGCAAATCTTTTGGAAAATAATTTTACCACTATTGAAACCCGCTTTAGTTACAGTTGCTATATTCTCATTTATGTGGACATGGGATGACTTTATGGGACCTTTAATTTATTTAAATAATGCGAGTCTTCATACTGTATCTTTAGCTTTACGTAACTTTATGGACGCTACAGGGTCGACTAACTGGGGACCATTACTTGCAATGTCTACATTGTCTATTATTCCTCAAATTGTTCTATTCTTAATATTCCAGAAGCAAATTGTTGGTGGTATTGCAACAACTGGACTGAAATAATCAAAAAAATAGAAGTAGTAATAAACAATGTCTGTTTATAGCTACTTTTATTTTTATTATGTAAATATGGGTAACTCCCAATAATCTATGAAAAATTATGTTTCCCAAATTTCTCGTTGCTCGTATGATGATTTCTGTCGATGAAGGTAATATAATCCAATCCTTGTCTGGATTAAACAGCTTTATAACAGATCCAGTAAAGCAACGAGAAGTATAAGAAGGCATGTTTAAAAAACTTCGTTTTTTTGAAGTTTTTCGAGATATGTAAAATCACTTCTACAGTATTAGTCCGTGTACTGTAGAACACTGTTCCCGAAAGATAATAAACGGATCCACTTGTCGGGCATTGTTTTTGCATCATCATGGACGAATGGAATCCTCACAGGAACTTCGCCATCTAATGACTGATGTGGACGTAGAAAGTTGAAGCAGGCAGTAAAGCAAGCGACATGAGCACGTGCACCATTTTGAGATTTAAATCCATGGGTGCCACGGTAATTGCCTTTGTAAGTCCGGTTCAATCGTTCGATGATTTGTTTAAGGGGCCTATATTGCCTAGATACTTCGTCCTCGTTGGTTAAACCAATGACTTGAGTGATATCGAAGTTCAGGCCGTGTTGGGCCAGGAAATGTTGTGCCAGTTTGTAAATGGGGTTTCCATCAACGATGAGGTTTAAATCCTCAGGGATTTCGCTAGCTATATAGTGGTCGAGCACATCGTGAATGGCCCTGATTGCTAATTCAGTATTGCGTTTTTCAGACACTCTTTGGGATAAGATGATTTTATTCTTTGCATCGAAGAAGTAACAGATATAGTGCCATTTTTTCCCGACACGGATGTAGGTCTCGTCTCCACAGATCTGATCAGAAAGATCATAGGGGTAGTGTTGAGTAAGGGTGTAAAGTTGAGCCCCTGCTGCTGCCGCGTAGTTTAATATCGTCTGTCTACCAATCTTTACTCCGTGTATGTCGTAGATTAATGCGGCAACCTTAGGTGCAGGAAGGCCGTAATTAACGTGGTAGGTCAAAATCTCACCTAATAATCGAGGTGAGGCATGAATGCGACTTAAGTCAACTGGCGATTCAATCAGTCCATAGGACTTGATGTCCTCGAGTTTTAAATTAAACTGACGATAGACGTATCGTAGCTTTAAGTAGTATGGTGCGACAGTATAGAGTTCCTTTTGCTCCTCACTCAACTGGTTTAACGCCTGAATATAATAAGGGCAAGTGTCGTTTTTACACTTGTAGATGTCGAATTCGGACCGTTGTTTAATCTTCTCAAGACACTTCTCACAGTGAGGACATTTGAGAATGACATCTTTAGAGTAATGATTCTTCGAATTAAATAAAGCAGAACAGACTTTGCACTGATATTGTCCGTGCACACCATTATTCTTATAGAGATAATCATGGGGCGCATGACACTTAGCGCAACGTACATGTTCAGGAACTTCAGAAGATGACTTGTGGCGACGAACAGGTTTGATCGGTTTACCTGCTTCCACGGCCTGTTTTAGAAGGTATTTATAGTCCGCCCGTTCAATCTTTACAACTTTCGGTGGGTCATCAAGGGTCAATTTGTTGTAATCAAGCTTTGTGATATCGGTCCCTTTAGGTGGTCGATCACCCGCATCTTCAAGCCAAGTAATATAATCGTTTAAAAGTTGAATTAAACTGTTTTGCCACTTGATTTTATTAACTAAATACATGATAATCTGAAGTAGATTAGGCATCTCTTTTCACTCCTTAAGTGATGAATGTTTGTTTTAGTGAACTTCATTTTATCAGATTAAGGGGGGGAAGAGGTGCCTTTTTGTATTTTAATTGATAGAGCAACGATAGTTGCATTAAAACAACACGAAAAAACAAAAAAGTTGGTAATTACTTAAATATGTGAGGGAGTTTTAAAATGAATAAAAAGGACATCATTGAAAAAGTCTATACATTTTGTGAATGGGTTATGTTTCTATCCCTACTCAATTTTCTATGGCTGTTATTTACTCTAGCAGGAGTTGTCCTATTGGGATGGGCTCCGGCTACAGCGGCGTCATATGCCGTTTTAAATAAGGTGTACGAAGAAAAAACAATTAAAATAGCCGCTTTCAAAACTTTCTGGACTGAATATAAAACCTATTTTCTTTCTGCAAACTATCTAGGTTACAGTATTTTGGGTGTAAGTGCGTTCATGATATTTGGAATGATTACACTACCCACTTTACCAACAGCGCTGTTCTTCGTACTGGCAGTTTTTTATGGCGCAGTAGTCAGCATGTTTTTAGTAACGAGTCTCTATATATTTCCTGTACTGGTTCGAAAAAATGGATCTTACACTGAAACAATAAAAACATCCCTGTTTATGGGAACGGCTCATTTGAATCACATTATAAAAATGATTCCATTATTATTTATCAGCTATATACTATTTATGGGATTCCCAGGCACTATGATCTTTTTACTAATCAGCTTGCCTATATTTATAATATCTAAGCAAACAACCCAATCATTTGAAGGAATAGAACAAAAATCAAAAAAGGACGTGCTAGTGAAAGGGCATGAGACATAAAGGTTTATAATCATGAATAGATAAAAGAAAAAGGAATGAATCTTGTAAGACAATTTTTTGTTACAGTGTTTGGTCATATAATTATTAAAATGTCTTCATAAAAGGTTATCAAAATTCATCAGATAAGAAAATGATGTTACTAAAATCAAAGACATATCTCAGTCACTCAAAACACACATATTTTTAAATGAAAGCATATATATTTAATCATAAGTATTTTTGAGTTTTAATAGGCGAACCAATTTCATAACTAACTTTTTAAAAAAGGAAACACTCGTCTAATTTCAAAATGACTATTTTTTAAAAATTACACGGCTATTTCTTTTCTGTTCTTTCTCTCAGCTAACCGTTGGTTTGCATAGGTTCGTGCATTGTATGCCAGTTGAATCAAACGATAAAAAGCATTGGCATGATCGGCTTTATAAAAGCGTGTAGCATTGAGTTGATAGGCATCTTTTAAGTAAGCGTTGACTCGCTCGACACTGCTTCGCTCATTGTAGATACGCTGCCAAGCTTGTGTGCCTCTTGCGGGATGATTGTACTTTCTGGCATCATCCATTTGTTTTACCTTATAGACTTTTTGACACAGCCCCGCATTTTTTAAGGGGCACTCCCGGCAATGGGCTTCTGGTCGAACATACTTGAGGGCACCATAACGTTTATCATAGCTGTCGTACTTATAGCTGTGTTCACGAAAACAGGTAGGGGCATAATGGTCATCAACTTCCCCATTATGTTTCGCTTGTCTTTTTAAGGCGGTGATCGGCTCTTGACCAGAGTTGTGAGCTTCCGTATAAATGTCTTTGGCATCGTACCCTTTATCCAAGGTCAAATAAGAGGGGGTATCGGTTCGGATTTTATTTTTCCCTACTTTTCGAATCGTTGGGATCGCTAAACTGACATCCGCCGTAAAGGCGGACGCCACTGTCATATCTAAGATGTATTGGGTCCGAGTGGAAACGGCTAAGGACACTTTATAGCCAAACCAAAAGGTATTTTTTCCTTGACTGTTCTTTTTCACACCCCAAGAAGGATAGGTCGGAATACATTCCACGATCTCTTCTGTACTCATGGCGTGCTGGTCTTTGATTTTAGGCAAGGATGGATTGCTTGTTTTATGTGGCTTGGTCCGTGCGTCAACTGCCGTTGCGTCAAGCGCAACGTTTTCTTCAAAAATAGCGAATTCGTTATGGATCAGTTGAAGGAGTTGATCATTCATGGTTTCCAGCACAGATAGATTATCGGCTAGGATACTCATCACACGAGAA
>NZ_BAAACW010000081.1:0-919 GCF_039521845.1 Alkalibacterium iburiense | reverse complement strand
AAGGTCGCTTTTCAAACGTGCAATCAGTGCTTTTTGTGTCGGAATGTTCTCATGGATACGCACCATCAAGGAACGGAGGAGCGCTTGATAGTTCAATTTGACGGGTGGACCCACACGAGATTCTTTTTCGAATAGAGCTAATACTTTTCCCCACTCAAGTGGGGAGAGAATTTCTTGGTATTTCTCCTGAACGTCAAGTTTTTCTAAAAAATCAATGTCAAATAAAGTGGGTTGTTGTATAATGGACATAAGGAATCCCTCCTGGAGTACGTGTCTTAGTCGACAACCTAATTGTACCATATGGGGGGGTTCCTTTTTTCTATGTTTTAAAAAAGTTGATTTATCAGGTGTTAAACACGACAAATAATTATGAAATTGGCTCATATACATGTTAATTTATTTCCCGCCAGTCGTTATTTGATACAGTTTACCATCCGTCTCATCAAGGTTCTGTATTATTGCTAATCCTAATAGCTCGGTGATTACATTATCAAGAGGAACTCTAATGGTACCCAAAGAATGTCTTGCACTATGTACAAACACAGTTATAGGAGTTCAGAGTTCAATGTTGGACATTCAAGACGTGATTCAAGCCTCGATTAAAGCAGAAAGTTTTATCACTCATACCCTTTATAAAAGTTGGAGCGAATAGAAAAGAGCCTTAGTTACAGGCTCTTACTAAACTCTTTAATTGAAGAAATGATTTATAAAAGGCCAACTGCTCTCTCATCAGATAAGTTAGCGAATTAGATCATATTATCTTTTTAGAGATAATACTATGGTAAAGTTCATTTTATCTGGATATTTCTATATCTAATATCCAGGATTAAGAGTATTATTTAATCGGTAGTGTAAAAAGTTTTATGAAAAAACAAGAAAAAAAGAGAAATACTTCCTCTGATTAACATAAGTGGGAGTA
>NZ_BAAACW010000080.1:0-39863 GCF_039521845.1 Alkalibacterium iburiense | reverse complement strand
GGCAAGTGTTTTTTTGTTTTTCCTTGATATAACAACCATTGTAAGCAATTATTAAAAGAAAGTATTGACACTAACATTTTAATCAGAGGGGTTAAGACTATGAATTACAGAGTTGATTCTATCGATGCGTTACGTACTATCGATCAGGTTTTACATTCTTCTAGAAATAAGGTATCTTATTCTAGTGACCGCTATATTGATCCGATTAAACCTGTTCCCAATTTGGATACGGTCAATGACCGTTTGCATTTAGAACCTTCAAAAAAACAAGTCAATGTATGGGTCGAAGAGGCTCAGAAGGTTTTGCAGCGGGTTAATGCCCAGCTGTCTTTCAGAGTGCATGAGGGGACAGGGCGAACATTAGTCGAACTGATTGAAAAAGATACAAAAAAAGTTTTAAGAGAGATTCCACCTGAAAAAATGCTAGATGTGATTGCTGGTATTTGGGAATGGATTGGTATTTCTGTAGATAGAACGGAGTGACAAAGTTAATGAATGTTATGGGACTTTATTCTGGGATAGACATTTCGATGGTAGATCAGATGATTGAAGCTGAAAAAGCCAAAGGAGTTCGCTTTACTCAAAGAAAAGAACAATATACCCAGTCTCAAAATGCATGGAAAGATTTAAATACACGATTAGATACTCTTTACAAGAGACTAGACGAACTAACAAAACCTGAAAATTTTCAATCAAAGTCAGTTAATCTATCAGGACCTGAAAACCTCTCAGTCAATGCAAGCTCAACTGCTGCGACTGGCAGTTACCGTGTTCAAGTTCAACAATTAGCCACACAGGAACGTCTAACGGGAACTCGAGTAGAAGCTGAATCTATTCATTCTGAATTAAATTTTAACGGGTCATTAGATTTTGCATTTGGGCCAGAAGAAAACAGTTCTTTTTCAGTTACTGTAGAAGCAACTGATAGTCTCAAATCTATTAATGATAAAATCAATGAACAGACGTCTAAGACAGGTATCTCATCATCGATTGTAGATAATCGTTTAATACTTACTCACACTGAGTACGGAGTGCAAACAGAAAAACTTGCGATTAGCGGGGATGTTGCTGAATCGCTGGGGTTATCCAACTTTGACTTAACAGAAGGACAAAAAGCTGAATTTACGGTGGATGGTTTAAAAATAACTCGTTCCTCTAATACCATTGATGATGTTATAGAAGGTTTAACCTTTACTTTAACAAATGAGCATTCAAATAATGAGTCTACTGTTGTTTCTATTACAGAAGACTTAGACAAAGCAGCAGAAACTTTAAACAAGTTCGTTGAACAATACAATTCGACCCAAAGCTTTATTACTCAACAGCTTAGTGTTGGGGATCCATCTGCAGAAAACAACAAGACAGGAACTCTCTCAGGAGATGGAACGTTAATGCGTCTACAATCTAACCTGCGTTCTATGATGACAAAATCTGATGATACTGAATCATCTATCCGTTCGTTATCTGATTTAGGTATTGAGGTTGATCGAAATGGAACAGCTACATTTGACCGAACAGTATTAGAAGAGAATATTAAAGAAGATCCAGAAGCTGTTTCAGCATTTTTCTCACGAACTGAGACATCAGAAGGAGTTGGAGAAGATGGAGAGCCAAAAAAAGACTCTAAAAGAGTCGGTTTTTCTCAATCCATGCGTTCGTTTGTCAATGAGTATATTTCAGGAACGACTGGAATCATCAAGACACGTCAAGATACTTATGATAGAATGATAAAGGATTTAAATGACCGCATTTCTCAGTTTGAAACGCGTATTGATGCAAAAAGAGATCGCTATATCCGTCAGTTTACTGCTTTAGATCAAGCTATGATGCAAGCTGAAAGTCAAATGGGCTTTATGATGAGTCAATTGGGAATGAATCAAGGGAATAACTAGGAGCGACAAAGATGACTGAATCACTGCAACAACAGAAAAAGCGTCTTATGGAAGCTATTTTGGAGCGCTTATCTCAATGGGAGAAGACCTCCGAAGATGCATTAGAGACTTTATACCTGAACGAAGAAGATATTAAGGCAATCAAAGCTATAGATAAGAAATTATCGGAAGATGAGTTGGCTTTATTTCAGTCTGAAAACCAAGAGTTACTTGATAAAGTGATTACCAAACAAGATGAATTTTTAAAGGAACTCAGACAGCAGTCGAAGCAATTGTCCACTCAAATGAAGCAGATGAACCAGCAGAAAAATGTGGTACACAGTTATATGGACAAACAATCATCCCTCTTCATTGATAGAGATATGTAAGAAAGGAAATCAGCATGAGTTACTCAAGTATTTCAAAGCAATATAAAAAGAACCAAATCGAAACAGCTTCACCAAAACAATTAGTTGTCTTGCTTTATGAGGGGGCAGTTAAATACATACGTTTGGCAGAGCTAGCGACCGAACAAGGTCAAATGGATAAGGTCAACACTCATTTAATTAAAGCGCAAGATATTGTTACAGAATTAATGAATTCTCTGAATCACCAAAATGGGGAAAATGCTATTGCGAGTGAATTAGAAACTTTATATTCATACATTTTAAATCAATTAATACAGGCTAATTTGCAAAAAGATAGTGTAAAAATGAATGCAATGAGACATTTGATGATGGAACTAAAAGAAGCATGGGCCAGCATTTAGATATGTTGGTCTCTTTTTTTGTTCTCGTTTATAAACTTTCATGAGAAAAAGTTTGTTTGGGTAGTATATATAGTAAGGAAAATGACATATTCGTCATAATGTTAAATACGAACTAGGAGTCAATGACTGGTGTTATACAGTATCAAAAAAGTTGAATTTAAAAAGTAATAATTAACATGTTATTTACATAGTAAGCGTTATTTTATCTGTTCACAATTTTGTCATAGAATAACGACTGTTCTTGTGACAAAAGTGTGTCATGTTTTTTCGGACTAGATTATCTTTTGAAATACCGTTTTAGTGAACGTTATTTCATTTAGATTGCTTTTATGACGGCGTTTGTAAAGGTTCGAAGAACAAGAGAGAGTTTAATTTAGTTACAAAAAAGAGCATCTCTTTTATTAAAAATTCACAAATAGTGAGAAAACCGTCGAAAAATAGACATTTTCACCTATTGCAGAATGCTCATTACTTTACTAAAATGGGTTTTGTGAGAATTTTTTAGAATAAATATACACTTGTATAGTCAGGATGGATAATGTCATGTTAGTGGGATCAAATGTTGAGTTAATCAAAAAAGCATTAAATGCTTCTTCAATGCGCCAAGAAACGATAGCGAGCAATATATCCAATGTGAATACTGAAGGATACAAAGCGAAGCGTGTTGACTTTGAAAATACATTAAAGAAAGCAATGAGCGGTTCTGCTTTAAGAGGAACGCATGATAAACATTTCGGTTCATCTTCTATAGAGTCTATTCAGCCCGAAGTCAGAGTACAAACCGGTAACCGAATCAATGAAAATGGAAATAATGTCGCAATTGATACGGAGATGGCAGAGTTATCTGCGAATACCATTTACTATCAGGCGTTGACATCTCAATTAAGCAGCCAATACGCATCTATACGATCGGTATTACGATAGGAGGAATAGGACATGTCGATATTTAATTCAATGCAAATTAATGCAAGTGGGTTAACTTTAGAGCGATTCAAGTTAGATACAATCTCTACCAACATAGCCAATGTCAACACGACCCGTACTGAAGACGGTGAAGGACCTTACATAAAGCAAGAAGTTGAATTTGAAGAAAACCTTAAACGTGTCTCATCTGCATTCGACAATGACTCCAGTGTGATGAGTGCTGGAGTTCGTATTACAGGGGTTGCTACAGATGAAGAGAATGTTCGCTTCGTTTATGAACCAGAGCATCCAGATGCGAACGAAGAAGGATATGTTGGTTATCCAAATGTGGATATGGCAGATGAAATGATTAATATGATGACTGCTATCCGCACCTATGACGCAAACGTCACAGCTATTAACAGCAGTAAAGACATGTTAAAAAGAGCTTTAGAAATAGGTAGACAATAAAATAATTGAAAAGGAGAGAAAGCAGTGATAAACCAAATGAATTCTCTTTACTCCGAGACTTTAAGGCAAGTTCAAAATGTTTCTCAGAAATCACCTGTACATAAAACAGAAACAGAAAATGATGAATTTTCTTCGATATTAAAAAACTCCTTGCAGTCACTAGAAAGCAAGCAGTCGGAATCAGCCGATGCTGTCCGCTCATTAATAGACGGATCCGCTGATGATTTACATACTGTAATGATTAAAACAACGGAAGCTCAACTATCCCTTGAAGTTGCTGTTCAACTAAGAAACAGAGCATTAGAAGCCTATAACGAAATTAAAAATATGCAATTCTAATGATTAAGAACTTTATATAAAAGGGAGTACAAGGAATGAACAAAGTAAAAGAGATTGGCTCCTCTATTAAAGAGGGCTGGCTCACATTAGATAAAGGAAAGAGAGTCCGACTGCTAGTACTAGTCGCTAGTATCTTACTCGTTTTCGGAGGATTAGCTTACTTCACTCAAAGAAGTCAGTACACCGTCTTATTTTCCAATTTAGAGGATGCAGATGCCGGAGCTATCGTAGAAGATTTAGAAGCTCAAGGCTTGAAGTATCGTCTGGAAGATAATGGGACAACCATTTTGGTAGATGAAAAAGTAGTTGATTCTTACCGTATTGACTTAGCTGTTAATGGACTCATGCCAGAAAGCTCAACAGGATTTGAAATTTTTGATAATACGAATATGATGACCACTGATGAAGATCGCCAGATTATGATGCAACGTGCCTTAAGCGGAGAGCTGGAACGCTCGATTGCCTCTTTACAACAAGTGGAAGCCGCTAAAGTGATGCTGTCTTTACCAGAAGACAGTATTTTTCAAAATCCGGCCTATAGAACAGATGCGTCTGCTTCAATAGTCATTCAAACAAAGGGTTCTCAGACACTTTCACAACAGACCATTCAAGGGATTGCGTCTCTTGTTACCGGAGCAGTAGACAGACTGCCTATGGAAAATGTTCAGATTGTGGATACGAATGGGAACTTGTTGAGTGGCTTTTTACAAGCAAATGGTGAGAATGTAACCACAGCTGATTTTTCAACGAACTATCAAAGCATTCAACGCTCCTACGAGCAAGATTTGGAACAACGTATTCTCGCTCTATTAGCACCAGTTTATGGCTATAACAATTTGAGAATCGTTGTGAATGCACCGATGAACTTTGATGTTATCGAAGGAGAAATTATTGAATACACTGCTCCTATGACTGGAGAAGATGATGAAAACCGTGAAGGCTTAATCCGCAGCCAGGAAGAGAACTTTGACGGCGCTCGAGAAATGGTCATGGACTTATTAGAAGGCAGTGGGCAAACTCCTGTAGCTGAGGATGGAGAAACGGATCCTTCAGCTTCTTATAATCACACCACCAATTACGAGTTGAATCAAGAAACTCAGCGATACGTGAGAGCGCCTGGCGTGTTAGAAGCCATCAATGCTTCTGTCATTGTTAACCAAAATACAAATCAAGCCATCAATTACGATCAGATTGATGATATTGTCAGAACCGCACTAGGTATCGGCACAAATGACTTAACGGGTTATGTCTCTGTAGAAGGAATGGCCTTTGCTCAAGGAGACGATGAATTAGTCATCGGAGGCGGATATGATTTAATTGGGTCATTATTCTCTGTCCTATCTGATTACTGGTTATACATGGCTGGTGGATTGGTCTTATTAGTCTTATCGATGGTGATTTTATCTACAATGAAACGCAACCGACGAAATAAAGAAGAAATGGAATTCTTTATGGCAGCTCAAGAAGCCGAACGTCAAGCACAAGAAAAGGAAGTCATCGAACAACCAAAAGAAGAACTAGCCAAAGAAAATGAATTGGCTCAGCAGAAAAACAAAGTGATGAGTGAAAAAGAAGACCGAGTGAGACAACAAGCGAAAGAAAACCCAGAGTTAGCTGCAGAATTAATGAAAGTCTGGTTGAAAGAATAATAGGGGTGAATCTATATGGCAGACAGTACAGAGGTTAAAGCAAAAGTTCAAGAAATGGATGGGATTAAAAAAGCTGCTATTTTTATGATTTCAATAGGTCCAGAAACGTCTGCACAAATCATGAAGCAGTTACCTGACAGCTATATACAAAAAGTGAGTTATGAAATCGCAAACATTGATTATGTCAGCCCTAAAGAAAGAGAAGCCATCGTGAATGAATACTTGGAGATGTCACAGGCGAGAGAGTATATCTTAGATGGTGGGATTGACTACGCCAAAAACCTATTAAACAAGGCATTAGGAACCCAGCGAGCAAAAGAAGTTATTGATATGCTGAATCAGATTCAGTTGCGTGAACGTCCCTTTAATATTGCTCGCAAAGCTGATCCACAACAGTTGACGAACTTGCTTTTAGGCGAACAGCCTCAGACGGTTGCCTTAATCTTGTGTTACATGCAACCAGACAAAGCTGCTCAAATTTTGATAAACTTTCCTATTGAAAAACAAGCGGAAATAGCAGAGCGTATTGGTACGATTACCAATACGTCTCCGTCCGTTATTGAAAAGATTGAAAAAGTCATCGAGAGCAAATTTTCTACTTATGTTGAGAATGATACAGAGAATGTCGGCGGCGTCTCTACCTTAGTTGAAATTCTGAATCAAGTGGGACGTTCAACAGAAAAAGCCATTGTCGGTGAACTCGAGCAGTCTCAGCCTGAATTAGCTGAAGAAATAAAAGCCAGTTTGTTTACATTCGAAGATATTGTCTCACTACAGAAAAACGATGTCCAAAAAGTGTTGCGCGATGTCGATCACGACGATTTGGTCTTGGCACTCAAAGGGGTATCGGACGATTTACGCGAGTTTATTTACGAAAACCTATCTTCTCGTGCCGTCGAAACCTTGAAAGAAGATATGCAGTACCTTGGACCGGCCCGCTTATCTGCGGTTGAAGAAGCTCAGCAAAATGTTGTAACGGTTATTCGTCGATTAGACGAATTAGGAGAGATTTATATTATGAGGGGCGAACAAGATGCCATTATCGAGTAGAATAATTAAATCAACCCAAGCCCATGCTGAGAAAACTAATGATTGGGTCATTGATACGGCTTATGACTTGGAATCAGAATTTGAAGAGGAAGAAACGTCTTCTTATGATGATTCAGAAGAAATTCAAGAAGCCAAGGAAAAAAGTACCGCCATTATCAATCAAGCCATAGCTGACAGAGAAGCTCTACTTCAAGAAGCGAGTGAAGAGATTGCTCGTATCAAAGAAGAAGTTAAGCAACAAGCCTATGAAGAAGGGTTTCAAGAAGGGTATACTAAAGGTTTTTCTGAAGGAAAAGAGGAAGGCACGCATGCAGCTCATGTAGAAAATGCTGCTTTGCTACAACAAGCAAGACAAATGATTACGGATGCTCAACTAGATATTGAAGAATATATTGAACAAAACAAAGACAGGCTACTGAAGCTGTCTATACATATGGCAGAAAAAATCGTTCATGAGCAATTATCTTTGTCAGAGGATGGCATTCTAGAATTGGTCCATCCTATATTACACCAGCTGGACCGTAAAGAGGATTATGTCAGCTTAACCGTTCATCCGTCCATACGTTCTTTTATTAAAGACAAACTACCAGACTTAGAAGCCAATTATTCAGATGTCCGCTTTGTCGTCTTGCAGGATGAAACCCTCGATCCGTTAGGGTGTATTGTTGAAAGTGCCCATAAAGTCATTGATTTACAAGTGAAGAAACAATTGGAAGCAATGGTCGAGGAATTGAAAGAAAGTGAACGGGAAGTATAAATGCTAAACATACCTTTTGATTTATATCATGACACATTGAACAAAAAGTCCACAGTTCTTAAGCATGGAAAAGTGAGCCAGGTTATAGGATTGATTATAAAGGTCGACGGACTGGATGCCTTTATTGGAGAAGTCTGTGAAATCCAAATTAAATCTAGCAATAAAGTGGTAATGAGTGAAGTCGTGGGATTCGTGGAAGAAACTGTTTTACTTATGCCTTTAGATGACTTGGAAGGCATCGGCCCGGGCTGTTTGGTTCGTCCAACAGGCAAATCCCTCACCATTGATGTGAGTGACGAAATGATTGGAAAAACTTTTGACGGTCTGGGAAGACCTTTGAGTCACGAAGCACTGAGTCAAACAGCTTCTTATAGTGTCCATCGGGCCTCACCTGATCCCTTTAGTCGTCCGAAAATCAATAAAATTCTGCCAACTGGTGTCAAAGCGATTGATGGCTTACTGACAGTTGGAGAAGGACAGAGAATGGGTATTTTTGCCGGATCCGGTGTAGGGAAATCCACCTTACTGGGCATGTTGGCAAAATACAGCGATGCGGATGTCATTGTCATTGGTTTAGTGGGAGAGCGTGGACGCGAGGTATTAGAATTTATTGAGAATGATTTAGGTGAAGAAGGCTATAAGAAATCCGTTGTGGTCTGTGCAACATCTGACCAGCCACCATTGGTTCGTTTAAAAGGAGCTTACGTTGCAACGGCTATAGCTGAATACTTCAGAGACCAGGGTAAAAAAGTCGTTTTAATGATGGATTCTGTCACACGTGTGGCCATGGCGCAGCGTGAAATAGGGTTAGCTACAGGTGAGCCACCAACGACAAAAGGATACACTCCTTCCGTCTTTACTGTACTACCTAAGTTACTGGAGCGAAGTGGGAATGCGAAAACAGGGTCAATTACGGCCTTTTACACTGTACTGGTCGAAGGGGACGACATGAATGAACCTATTGCTGACTCCGTACGAGGGATTTTAGATGGTCACATTATCTTATCCCGTCAGATTGCGTCTGAGAATCATTACCCCGCTATTGATATTCAAAACAGTTTAAGTCGACTGATGAAAGAGCTTGTGAGCGACAAACACGATCAAGTAGCTGGAAAACTAAGAGAGAATCTGGCGACATACAAAGAGTCTAAAGATTTAATTGACGTAGGTGCCTACCAGCAAGGAACCAATACTTTACTTGATCAGGCGATTCGATTAAATCAGCCGATAAAGTCTTTCTTGAAACAAAAGACATCAGAGTCTTATACCTTTGAAGAAACGTTGCAGTCTCTACAAGCCGTATTTTCTAATTAATATCATGAGGAGGAACTAAATGAAAAGTTACCGATTTTCTATGGAAAAAGTATTAGAGTGGCGGGCTGATTTAGAAGACTCCGCTCACTTATTAGTTAAAGAAAAAGAAGAGGCTTTACAAAATGAACAAGCACGATTAGAAGGGTTAATTAAAGAAAGCCGAAAGTTAAAGAGCGAAAATCTTTTCAAATCTTCCATTGACGATTTGAAAAGACACAGCTTATACACAGAGTTGTTAGATGATAAAATCGTTCGTCAGAAATTGGCCATACAAACAGCTGAGACTGAATTAGATCGTGCTCGAGAACAATTGAAAGAAGCACATAAAGATAAAAAAGTAATGGAAAAGTTAGAGGAAAAAGAAAAGAAACGCTACATAGAATTTGTAAATAAAAAAGAGCAAGAACAGCTTGATGAAATTTCTACCTTAAGTTTTGGCAGACCTACCGTTTATTAACTCGTTTTAAAGACAAAACTTTTAAGGAGGTGATAACAACATGGAGAATATCCAAACGATACCTATATACAGGACGGAACCTGTTCAAAAAGAAACGGTTCATGTTAATGAGGAAGAGTTTGCTCTACAGTTTCAAAAATTTAGTTTTATGAAAGATGAAGAGTCTAGCAAAGAGAGTGGACTTCAGCCTTCTTCAGATTCGGCCTCTACTGAATCAGTGGAAAATAAAGAAGACGTAGAGAGTGAGGACCGCGTGTTTACACTCATTAATCCGTTCCTCCACATTCAAACGGAAACTATGAAGGTGAAGACGGAAGTGATTTCTCATTCAGACCTTGTTATAAATGGAGATGTTCTTTCTGAGGATAGTACCTATGAGAAGTTATTAGCCGATTTCGGACAATCAAACAGGTCAGATGATTCAGTTTCACTTCAGCTTTTACAAATTAGTGAGACTGTTGGGATGAGTGAAGGGAGCCCTGATTTAGAAGTTCAATTTTTAAATAAAGCGTTGGTTGAACCAACTGAACAAGCCCTTTTTAAAGATAATAAATTTATTCAGCCATCTGACATAACTGATATAAAAGAGCCGACTAGCTTATTAAAGGATGAAGAACAAGTCGTCTTAGCCGTTAATCGTTCAGATCATTCGAAAGAACCGACTCAATCGGTTGAAGCAATCGATCAAACGATGCGCTCCGTTACGGTTGAAGAGACTGACACAACTCTTAAATCCATTGTCTCTGAAATAAATTCAGAAAACGAAAGTAAACTGTCTAGTGATAAAGTGATAAATAGTGATGAGGACGAGACTTTATCTCATACTTTTTCAATGAATGAAGTCAAACAAACGAATGAAGAAATAACTAAACCTGTCCAATCGACTCCTTCACTAACTATACCCGTGGTTACGAAAGAAGAGGGAATGGAAATGATTAAAGAGATGGTGACAGAAACACTAGTCGATGATAACGGAGTTGAAACTGTTCGTTCGACGATTAAACTGACGCCTGAATCATTAGGAGAAGTTGAGATTGAATTGGTTTCAACTGATAAGGGATTAACTGGGAAAATAGTGTTTCAATCAGAAGAAGCGAAGCAGTGGATGGAAAGAGAATGGGAACAATTTAAATTACCTTTGGAAACAAAAGGGGTATCCTTTCAGACATTAGAGTTAACTGTTAGCCAACCGATTCAAAATCATACATTACAAAGTCAATTAGGTAAGTTTTCATTTTCAGAAAGCTTTTCTCAATCTCAGCAAGACCAAGCGGCTAATCAGCAGACGAATCATGGCGAGGGAATAATAGGTAATGATGAAACAGAAAACAGTTTAGAACAAGGAGAAGCACAACAATTAAACGGATTAAACGTCTATGTTTAGTCTAAAAGGAAGGAGATCCACATGACAATACCAGACAATATGATGATCGGTTCAACAAATGCCTTGCAGCAAGCACCTGAAAAGAAATTAAACTCGGACTTAAATATGGAACAATTTCTGCAGATTATCTCTCATGCAATGAGTATGCCTTCTTTTGGAGGAGAAAGTGGCGGGAGCGGATCAGAAACGGATTATATCGGTCAGATGGTTCAATTCGGTATGCTGAATGCCATGCAGGATTTGAATGAAACGATGCAAAGTAATTTGCTCATCAACCACCAGCAACAAGCTTTTAGTTTAGTCGGAAAAGAAGTCACTCTGACGTCTCAAGAAGACCAGCTAGTCAGCGGAGTAGTAGAAAAAGTACGCTTTGAAAATGGCATAGCCACCCTGCATGTCAACGGAGAGGCTTATACCATGAGTGATGTCATTGAGGTGAGTCAGTAAATGGTCAACCCGATTCATTCATCTTATCCTGTTAGACCCACGGATAATGTAATAAGAAAATCAGATCCGCGTAAAGTAGACGGCGCTTTTCAATCCTTTATTCAAGAAGCACTTAAGGAAACAGATACACCGTCTTCGAAGGTGACTATATCTCATCATGCACAAAAGCGACTGACACAGCATGGCTTTACTTTAAATGATACGGATATGCATTTACTTCAAGAAGCCGTTGAAACGCTAGAAGCTAAAGGATCAAAAAATTCATTGATTCTATATGATGATTTGGCACTGATTGCCAGCATTCAAAATAAAACCGTCATTACTGCTTTAAAATCAACTGAAATGAAGGAAGTTACAAATATCGATAGTGCCATACAAATAAATGGAAAAAGATAAACGATAAGCTGGACTGAAAAGAGGCTTTTTACTGATGACTGACTGATTCAGTAACGTTTAATCACTAGGAGGAAAATACATGTTAAATTCACTATATTCAGGCATTACAGGAATGAAAGCCCAGCAAACTAAAATGGACGTTTTGGCAAACAACATTGCGAACGTCAATACAACAGGATTTAAATCTCAACGCGTTCGTTTTCAAGATATGATTTCTCAGATGGACTCGAATGCTCAAGGGCCTAACGGAAATGGACGAGGCGGAATCAACGCTCAACAAGTTGGTCTTGGGTCTTCTGTTAGTGCAACAGACTTAATGATGCAAGGTGGCGCATTACAGTTTACCGGTCGTGCCCTAGACTTTGGTATTCAAAACGGAGATAACTCTTTCTTTGTCGTGAGTCAAGATGGAAATCCAGGTGGAAGACATCAATACACTCGTGATGGAGGCTTCTATACGGACTATGAAGGAAACTTAACGACTGCCAACGGGATGCGTGTCATGGGGTTCTCAACTGAAATAATGACAGAAGAAAGTGATTATGATGCTACAGCATTAACACAAGAAAATAATTTTGGTGCTTTATCTATCCCACAAACCTATAATGGTCTCGCATTACAAGATTACAGTATAGATGATACGGGAACCATTATTGGGACATACAGTGATGGTAATGCTTATATCATTGGGCGTTTAGCTTTATCAACGTTCACTAACGCTGATGGATTAGAAAAAGCGGGAGAAAATTTGTATAACGCTTCTACAAACTCTGGCGCTCCGACTATAGGTGGACCAACAGATGACGGTTTCGGAACGGTTCGTTCTGGATTTACTGAAATGTCTAACGTTGACTTAGCTACCGAGTTTACTGAAATGATTGTAGCTAGTCGTGCTTACCAGGCGAACACAAGAAGTATCACTACTTCAGATGAAATGCTACAGGAACTAATCAATCTTAAACGATAAGCGATTATAGGGATCAGGCTGGAATAAACTTTCCAGTCTCTCCTTAAACTGAAAAGAGGGTAGTCATGATTCAGTTAAAAAGTGTATCAGGTAAAGAATTTTACTTGAATAACGATTTAATTTTCAAGATTGAAAGAGATTATGATACGTTGATTACGTTAACCGATCAAAAAACGATACGAGTGATGGAAACACCTGATGAAATCACACAAAAAATAATCGCTTTTAAACGTCAGATTTATCAGACCTTACCGGGAGGGAATTAAGTGAAACGCAATATTTTACCATTAATCGGAATGGTGGCAGGAATATTACTTATTTTTGCATCTATTTCAGTGAACAGTAACATTATGAGTTTTGTGGATGCACCGTCTTTAATTATTACATTAGTTGGCTCATTCTGTGCCTTGCTCATTAGTTTTCCATTCAATACACTCAAAAAAGTACCAGCTTTATTAAAGAAATTAATGTTCACTCCTGAAGATGATTTAAAAGGGTTAATTGATCGAATCACTGAACTGGCTAGAAAAAGTCGGACAGAAGGCATTCTATCTATTGAATCAGAAATCGAAGAATTAAATAACCCTCTCCTTATCCATGGGTTAGAAATGGTTGTAGATGGAACAGATATAGACACAATCGAAAACATTCTCAATATCGAACTCGATCAAATGGAAGATCGTCATTCTATCGGACACGAAGTGTTTTTAAAATGGGGAGAATATGCCCCAGCTTTTGGAATGATTGGGACACTGATTGGACTTATTGCCATGCTAGGTGACTTACAAGATCCTTCATTAATAGGGTCAGGAATGGCTACAGCATTGATTACCACTTTTTATGGGAGCTTCCTAGCAAATCTTATCTTTTTACCGATTGCGAAAAATTTGGAAGTACAAACAGCGAATGAATTAAAAGCAAATGAAATGATAGTGGAAGGGGTTCTTGCTCTACAAAGAGGAGACAATCCGCGAGTCATAGAACAAAAATTAAGCAGTTATTTATCCCAAAAAGAAAAGCAAGGGAAAGACGAAAAAGAAGATTTAGAAGTAGCAGAAGAATTAACAAGGTAGGGAGAGTCACATGGCTAGAAAACGAAAGAAAGCAGATGGTGGGGGCTCTCCAGGTTGGATGACAACGTACGGAGATTTGATGTCACTCTTACTCACGTTCTTTATTTTATTATTCTCAATGTCTATGGTGAATGTCGAACGGTTTGAACAAGCTGCTCAATCCTTAAGAATCTCTTTTTCAGGAACAGAATCAGGGGAAACCATCTTAGATGTGAGTGGCAATATACTGGAAGATAGTCCGTTAGAAACAGCAAGCGAAAGTGTGGATTTTGAAAATCTGAATCCAGAAGATTTAACGGTGGTAGAAGAAGCCGCTCTAGCTGAACACACTGTTCCTGAGGAAGTGCATGAATTGTATTCGACGGTAGAAGGCTTTTTAGAAGAAGAGGGCATTGATTCAGAAGTTTCCATTTCCAGAGACCAAGAAGGGGTCTATATAGATATTCAAGAGGCCATTTTATTTGACAGTGGGAGCGCCACTTTAAAAAGTCATGGGCGCGAAACGATTGGAACGATGGCTGGACTATTTCAACTCTTTGATAATGAAATCATTGTTGAAGGGTATACAGATGATGTTCCAGCTGGATCCGCTCAGTTTGCATCAAACTGGGAATTATCAGTTGCCCGAGCGGTGTCTGTTTTACGGTACTTAAGTGAAGAACACGGCATCCAACCAGAGCGATTGTCTGCTAGAGGCTATGGAGAATATCGTCCTTTAGTTCCAAACGATAGCCCTGAAAACAAAGCACAAAATAGACGAGTGAATATCGTTATTGTGCATGATGAAAGAAAGGAAGTTAAGAATGGCTCAGGAAATTAACACGACGGGTCCAAAAAATAAAGCTCTAAAAATTATACTAGCTATAGTTTCTCTTATAGTTATATTAGTGACAGGTATTGGAATAGGTAGTTTTCTTTTTTCAGATTCGTTTGAAAACTCATTTTTTTCCGATTTTATGACTGAAGCGGAAGCATCAGAAGTATCCGTTCCGTTGGATCAGTTCATTGTGAATTTATCAACTGAAACGAGCAGACAGCCTGTTGTCAGAATAGAAATGACTGTAACGAGTACAGATGAATCTATTCAAGAAGTCATCTCGGAAGATATTGCAAAGATTCGGGACGCAGTGATTCATACCGTATCAAGAGAAACAATGGATACCATATTAAATGAATCAGATGGAGAATTTGAAATAAAAGAAAAAGTGAAAAACAGAATTAACCAAGTTTTAGGCAAAGACATGATTGATGATGTCTATATCACCAATATATTATTACAGAAATAAGACGAAGAGGAGTTCGACATGGGAGTACCTGAATTATTACAAATGATAGCGGCTTTAGGAGTGATTATTCTTTTAGCGAACTATTTATTAAAAAAATTGAATCAATTTCAGAACTCATCGAGCCATGTGATTAAAGTGTTAGAACGGGTTCCTTTGTCAAAGAATTCCTCTTTATGTATTGTTCAAGTTGGATCAGAGTATTTACTTATGAGTATGACAGAGAATCAAAATGAAGTACTGAAAACTTTTAATGAGAAAGAAAAAGAAGCTATCCAACTAAAATTAGCGAAAAAAGGACAAAACAAACAGGGTCTAATTGAAGATTCATTCTTATCCACTGTCCTCAGTCATGCCGGAGAACTAATTAAGAATAAGACTCAGAATCAATCAAGCTTCAACAAAGAAAGGAATCGTTAAGCAATGACAGAGTTATCTGGATTAAATGGCTCATCAGAAGTCGTTAACTTATATCTTCTGCTCTTTTTAATAGCGCTGATTCCGTCTTTCCTAGTCTTAACAACAAGTTTTACACGTACTATTATTGTCCTTTCTTTTACGCGTAATGCATTAGGGACCCAACAAAGTCCACCTAACCAAGTGTTAGTTGGCTTAGCCTTGTTCTTATCCGTCTTTGTCATGCGACCGGTGTATCAAGAAGTGAATGAACAGGCGCTTCAACCCATGCTTGCAGGAGAGATTACCCGAGAAGAGTCGTTTGAATTGGCTGAAGAACCGATAAAGGAATTTATGTTGGAACAGACACGGACAAGTGACTTAGAACTCTTTGTTCAATTAGGAGGAGAGTCCTTTCCTGAAGAACCGGAAGATTTGTCATTATTTACGGTTATCCCAGCGTTTGCCATTAGCGAATTAAGAACGGCATTCACGATAGGTTTTCTGATATTTGTTCCGTTTTTAGTGATTGATATTGTAGTCGCAAGTATATTAATGTCCATGGGTATGTTTATGTTGTCTCCTGTGATGATTTCCTTGCCCTTTAAATTGCTGCTATTTGTAATGGTAGACGGGTGGTACTTAGTTGTTGAATCGTTGATAGAGAGTTTTTATTAGAAAGGAAAGCCTAGATGTCCATACAAAATGTTTTAGATGTGTTACAAGATGCTTTTTTAGTTTTAATACGTGTGGGTGGACCTATTCTAGTTGTCGCTTTAGTTATTGGCTTAGTGGTCAGTATCATTCAAGCGACAACGCAAATTCAAGAACAGACGTTAAGTTTTGTTCCTAAACTATTCGCGATCCTTTTAACTCTTTTATTGCTTGGAAACTTTATGCTGAACACATTAGTTTCCTTCACCGAACGATTATTTGGCATTATAGCGGGATTGTGATGAGATGACGGCAGAAATACAACAATTTTTACTGGTTATGATACGTCTGACGATTTTCATAACGGTTAGTCCGGGTTTTTCTCATTCTTCATTTCCAACAATAAGTAAAGTCGCTTTATCAGTCGGGCTATCTTTACCTGTGATGAGTATTTTACCCAGTCCAGAAGGTGAGTTAGCCATAGGACTCTTCCTCATCCTAGCGATAAAAGAAGTGTTCATAGGACTGGCACTCGGTTACATCACACTGCTCTTTTTTACAGCAGTAGAAATAGCCGGTAGTCTGGTAGACTTTCAAGTCGGGTTTTCCATGGGGCAAATATACGATCCATCCCTGGGAGTGAATGCTTCCAATTATGGAAGAGTGTATTACTGGATTTCAATGATGATTTTCTTTTTGGCCAATATTCATCATCAAGTCATTGTGAGTTTGGTTGAATCTTTCCACTGGGCTCCATTAAATGTCTTTCAATTCTCTCATATTGGAATGGACGGCATCGTTCGTTTGTTTGGGCAGCTATTTGCCACAGGGATACAATTGGCTGTTCCCTTAATTATAGTGGCTTTACTTTCTGAATTAACTTTAGCTTTAATTTCTCGAACCGTTCCGCAAATCAATGTTTTAATTTTAGGGATGCCGATGAAAACACTGGTCAGTTTAATTTTCTTCTTTTTCTTTCTCTCAACATTAATGAGAAATATAGGAGATTTATTTCCTGACATGATTAAATACATGAACGAATGGCTATATTCTTTGCTATGAGGGAATAGTGACAAAGGGGAGATAAGAATGGCTGAAAAAGACGGTAAAACAGAAAAACCCACCCCCAAGAAGCTAAGGGAAGCGAGAAAAAAAGGTCAAGTGCCTAAGAGTCAGGATTTATCTTCGGCTGTCTCCTTTGGATTGTTTGCCTTGGCTCTAACAGCCTTATCATCCTATGTGATCCAACGCTCATACATATTTTTACAACAAGCTCTAAGGTTTCAGGATCCGATGACAGCTGTACATAATTTATCTTCTATTGGAACTCAGGCTTTGATATGGTTCCTTGTTCTCGCTGCTCCGTTTTTAGGCATTGCCTTTCTAACAGGCGTTATTGGAAACATGGTCCAAGTCGGTTTCTTGTTTTCAGGCGAATCACTGAAGCCAAGTTTAAATAAAATCAATCCCATTAGTGGGTTTAAAAACATTTTTGGTAAAAAAGCTCTGTTTGGATTAGTTAAAAACATTTTTAAATTAGTGATAGTCATTGGCTTCACCTACTCAACACTGCAGGATTCAGCCGTTCTGATTCTCAATTCAGGTAGGGTAGGAACAATTGCCTTGTTTCCATTAGTAATTGAACTGATCTCTAGCTTAGCTATTAGTCTAGCTCTCTTTTTATTTGTTTTAGGTATTGTAGATTATGTCTATCAGCGCTATGAGCATAAGAAGAACTTGATGATGTCAATGCAGGATATTAAAGATGAGTATAAAGAAATGGAAGGGGACCCTCAAGTCAAGTCTCAGAGAAAAGCCATGTATCGAAATATGTTGTCTGGGAACTTAAATGATGTGAAAGAAGCGACTGTATTAATTACCAACCCGACACACTTTGCTATTGCTATTCGCTATGATCAAAGCAAAGATCAAGTGCCCATTGTGTTAGCTAAAGGGCAAGATTTAATGGCATTAAAGATGAGGGAATTAGCAAAAGAAGCAGAAGTTCCAATGATAGAAAATAAACCATTAGCACGAGCTTTATACAAAGAAGTCGAACCAATGGATCCAATACCTGCTGATATGTATCAAGCTATTGCAGAAATTTTAGCACTGATATTCCAAGCAGAAAAACGCAGAAAACAAAAGATTTAAGAATAGAATGGGTGAACAATGAGTGGACAATCAAGCCGTTAAAAAGAAACCAATCGTATTAACAGAATCATTAAATGTTATTATCGCTTTTGCAGTGGTATCCGTTATTGGAATTATCATTATTCCACTACCGCCAATCATATTGGACTTTCTTTTAGTCTTTAATATTTCTTTAGCTATCATTATTTTAGTACTCACCCTATTCACTCATTCAGTATTAGAATTCCTGAGTTTCCCTACATTGTTGCTCATCACAACTATGTTCCGACTCTCTCTCAATATCAGTTCGACTCGTCTCATTTTAAGTGAGGGAGATGCCGGACAGGTAATTGAAACATTCGGTAACTTTGTTGCGGGCAACAACTATATCGTTGGAGCGGTTATCTTTATAATTATCGTCATTGTTCAGATGCTTGTTGTGACAAATGGAGCTAGCCGAGTGGCAGAGGTTTCAGCTCGATTTACTTTAGATGCTATGCCAGGTAAGCAGATGGCCATTGATGCGGACTTGAATTCTGGTCTCATTACGGAAGATGTAGCCAAACTTAGACGATCTAATTTAGAAAAAGAAGCGAACTTCTATGGAGCAATGGATGGGGCCAGTAAGTTTGTAAAAGGAGATGCCATTGCCGGTATCATCATAACTTTGGTTACCTTAATTGGCGGAATCGCCATTCACTCTCTTCAAGGCGGCTTTACAATTATGGAAGCCATTAATCACTTTGGAATCTTAACGATTGGTGATGGACTAGTCAGTCAAGTTCCTTCATTACTGATATCTGTTGCTTCGGGTATTTTGGTTACTCGTACAGCTAATGAAAAAGGATTAGGAGACACCATTGGAGGAGATTTATTTAACACTCCTCAGGTGATGTTTATTGGAGCTACACTCTTGGCTGTTTTCGCCCTTGTACCAGGCTTTCCTTTTATTCCATTTATGACATTGGCTGTTGCTTTAGGAGTATCGGGCTACTTGGTCAATGAGGGTCAAAAAGGGAAAGTTAAGGAAGAAATAGCTATGCAAGTGCAAGCTGTTTCAGCTCAAGAAGCTGAACCAGTAGAAGAAACGGCTTCTCAGTTTCAGGTGGACCGAATTGCAGTGGAAATTGGCTACGGATTGATTCCTTTAGCAAATGAAGATCAGCAGTCTAATCTAACCAATCAAATCGCGGCTATCAGAAAACAATTGTCTTATGAAATGGGTATTTTACTAAACCCTATTCGCATTCGTGACAACCTCCAGTTAGGTCAATACGATTATGTGATTAAAATCAAAGGGAATGAAGTCGCTCAAGGTGTTTTATATCCTGACCAGTTCTTAGTGGTAGAACCAGGTGGCATTGAGGAAGATATCACCGGAACACCAGCTAAAGAACCGGCTTTTGGTTTAGATGCCTTATGGGTCAATGAAAAGAACAAAGAGATTGCCGAATTACACGATTATACTGTCGTTGATCCACTGACTGTTTTAGTTACTCATGTTAAAGAAGTGATGAAAACAAATGCCGATGAACTCTTAGGACGTCAGGAAGTGAAAGAGTTACTAGAGGGAATTAAAGACCAGTACAATGTGGTGATTGATGAACTGATTCCAGATATCTTGCAACTTGGTGATGTGCAGAAAGTACTGCAGCGATTACTGAAAGAAGCTGTCCCGATAACAGATTTAGTCACTATATTAGAAACCTTAGCCGATTACGGTAATACAGTAAAAGATCCCGAGACATTAACCGAATATGTCAGACAGGCTTTAAAACGGACGATTGTTAAAGAACACTTGGATAGAGAAGGATTGTTGCATGTCCTGACTGTTCATCCGGATACAGAAGAACGCATTGCATCAAGTATTCAAAAGTCAACTCAAGGGTCCATTCCAGTTCTGCAGCCTCAAGAAGTGAACGCACTTTTTGATAATATTAATGAACAGACTGCTATGTTGGCAGCGCAAGGGATTCCATTTGTCTTGCTGACGGCACCAAAGATTAGACCGGCTATGAAAAATATGTTGTCTTTCAACTTTCCAGAATTAGCCGTTTTATCTTTAAATGAAATACCGAATGATTGTGCGATTGAAAGTGTTGGGTTTGTCTCGATAAATGAATAGAGTAGCATGAGGAGGGAATAGATGATGGAAACGAGTCAGCGAAATGAACAAGTGATGCAGTATATGCCTTTGGTTCATAAAGTAGTCCATGGGTTGAAAATAAAAAATAAAGAATATGACCATGATGACCTGGTTAATATCGGCGTCATTGGCTTGATGAATGCCATTGAACGGTATAACGAATCATTGAATGTCCCGTTTATAAATTATGCCTACACTCGGATTAAAGGACAAATTATCGATGAAATTCGTAAAACATCTCGTTTATCGCGCGGAAAAATTAAAGCAGTGAACGACTACTATGACGCGGTTAATCACTTACAACAAGCTTTATTACGTAAACCGACTGAAAAAGAGATTTGCAAACACCTATCCATTACAATCGAAGAGCTGAAGAAAATTTATGAATCCGTTCATCAATTGGCAGACGTCTCTTTAGATGATGTGTTATTTGAAAGTTCGTCAAGTGAAAGTAATTTAATGGAATTTTTAAAAGATGATTCCTCTCCTAAAGCAGAAGAGAAGGTCATAAAAAATGAACAGTTAGCTTATATGGAAGAAGCTATAAAAACTTTGCCTGAAAGAGAACAGCAAATCCTTCAGCTGATTTATTTTGAAGAATTAAGTATGAAAGAAGTCGCCTATATTTATGATATTTCCATCCCAAGAGTGTCACAGATACATGGGAAAACATTATTGAAATTAAGAGAAACCATCGGAAGGGTGTATGCAGATGATTAGAGGGTTACAAACCTTAACCAATAGCTTTAACGTGCTGACTGAAAAACAGAAAAACTTAGCAGCAAATGCGGCCAATACAAACACACCTGGGTACAAATCCCAAACACTCCTGTCGAGTACGACCGAAAATGTAGGCGTCCATAACTACACAGGTGGGATAGAGGCCAATCAGAGAAGAGACATAGGAGACATTGTTTTCAGCAATCAGTTGGATGAAGCGGTTCGTAACTTTTCAAGTGGAGGGCTACAATCCACGGACAATAAAACCGACTTAGCTATTAACGGGGATGCCTTTTTCACTGTAAGAAACCAGGCAGGCGATCTTTACTACACAAAAAACGGAAACTTTACTGTTAATGATGAGGGCAATTTGATTACTCAAGAAGGCTATGAAGTATTAGGTATTGAACCTAATGGAGGTATGACACCTATATCAGTTGGAACAGACCTAGAGCATACTTTTAATGTGGATTCCTATGGCTTTGTTCATACAGCCAACCAAGCCCCTCAGTTTTTATACCTAACTCAGTTTGACGATCCGAATGGCTTAACCAGTGAAGGGGGCACCTTATTTCAAGGGGCAAACGGCATACCTGTCGGACAAGGATTTCAAATAGATCAAGGGTATGTGGAGTCTTCGAATGTCGATATGGTAGATGTTATGACAAATATGCTTCAAATATCTAGAGAATTCGAAGCTAACCAGAGAGTGTTGCAATCCACAGATGAGACGTTAAGAAAAGCGACTCAAGAAGTAGGACGGACGTAATAACTAGAAGGAGACAAGTTGTATATGAGAATTCCATATAATATTTCTAAAAGTGCCATGAAAACTCACCAGCAGAAAATGAATCATATTGCCCATAACATTGCGAACGTCAATACCATTGGTTATAAAAAACAATCGGTTCAATTCTCTGAGTTATTACATAATACAGTCAATGAACAAGATGCTCGGATATCTGAAAATGCCGGAGAATTGTCTAATGGGATGGGTGTCAGACTAGCGGAAAGTAAGGCTGCCTATACTCAAGGAAGTTTAACTAACACCGGTGACCCTCTGCATTTAGCTATTGGAGGAAATGGATTTTTTGGTGTGAGAGATGAAAACAATGAACTCTTACTCACACGAGACGGAGCCTTTCATTTGAATAGTCAAAATGAAGTCGTCAATGACCAAGGTTACCGATTGGAAATGAATGGGCAAGTCCTTGATGGACAAACTCTTTCTACTGATCAAATTCCGTTGTTTTTACCTACTGATTCTAGCGGATTAACTCCATCAGGTGGCAATCTCTACCGTATCAATGAGGGAGCCACGTTACTTAACTCCGCGACTAACACAGAAGCCTTTGGAGATATTCTAAGTGGTCATATTGAAGAGTCAACGGTTGACTTAGCTCAAAGCTTTACTGACATGATTATGTCTCAAAGAGCGTATTCGTTAAACGCTAAAGTCACTCAAAGCACAGATGAAATCTATTCGTTAATTAATCAGTTTACCTAATGAGCAAGGAGCCACCCTATGATTCGACTAAAAGATGTATCTAAGACATATAAAAAAGAGACGCATGCGTTAGTGGATGTTTCATTATCGGTTGAACAGAATGAATTTGTCTATATTGTTGGTAAAAGCGGATCTGGAAAAACAACTTTAATCGATCTGTTATATGGAAAGGTTAAACCAAATAAAGGGATAGTAGCCGTAGAGGAATACTTTGTCAATCACTTGAAATCTAAACACCTTTGCTATTTAAGACGAAAGTTAGGTGTTGTCTTCCAGGATTTTCGCTTGCTCGAACATAAAACCTTATTTGAAAACATTGCTTATGTTTTAGAGGTGACTGGACACCATCCATCTGACATTGAGTCCAAAGTAATGGATGCCTTGGACACAGTCAATCTGAAACACAAAGCACTCGATTATCCTTCAGACTGTTCAGGTGGAGAGCAACAGCGCGTAGCCATCGCAAGAGCAATTGTCCACGAGCCAGCAGTACTGATTGCTGACGAACCGACAGCTAATCTTGATCCGAGAACAGGTTTTGATATGGTCAAACTCCTGCATAAGATTAACCAAAGAGGGACTGCGGTGATAATGGCTACTCACAATTACTCCTATATTGACCGATTGCCGGCAAGAGTCATTGAACTAGAAAATGGCAGAGTCATCAGTGACCGATCTAAAAATCATGTTCAATTAATTATCAATGCTAAATACGGAGATTTTTACGTTGGATAATTTTAAACTTAAGAAGTCAGATCATGTCAGTATGATCTGGCTTTTTTGTATGCAGATAACAAAATTGAATAATTAACTTAATATATAAATAAATATGCCGATAGTAACCTTTAGAGGTGAACTGAAGCGTTTTATTGGAATAGCAAAAAAGTATCTATAATAAATATTCATTTTATGTCTATATATATTAAAGAATTCGTACCAAATTATGTTACGATACAATAAATTATCTATTTTATTTGCTGTTCTTATTTTCAAAAATAATCATTAAGGAGCACCAGTTAATATGACTTTATTTAATAGTCCGTTCATGCGGATGGTTATTCAAGTACTTAGTACATCTATAGTTATTATCTTATCTATTCTTAGAGTAAAAAACCTCAACAAGCGAAAGTTTATTTTTTCTTTCATATCTGATTCAGATTCTGTCACGGACGAAGAACGATCAAAGTCTTGGATAAAGAAGTTGCAGCAGAAATTCAAGAAATTGAGTAAGAAAGAACTACTAGAAACTGTTGAGCAAAATCAAAAAGAATTACATAAAGTGACATACTTTGATTTATTAACTGAATTGCCGAACCGAGTCAAACTGACAAAAGAATTTGAAAAATTCTTATCCTCACAAACTGACAACAAGAATACAATTGAAGTCGCTGTCTACATATTAGATATTGATCGCTTCAGAACCATTAACGAATTGTATGGTAGAAATGCAGGGGACGAAGTCTTAATAAAAGTGACGGAAAGACTGCGCACATTGTTAGGAGATAGTGCACTCATTGCTAGAGAAAGTGAAGATGAAATTTATCTTTTAATAGGTGAAATTTCTGAAGAAGAGAGTATTCAAGTTGGTAAAGATATAGTCGACTTATTTAGCAAGCCATTTAAAATTAACAATTCAACATTATATGTAACCGCAAGTATAGGCATTAGTCGCTACCCTGAAAATGCTCAGGACATGGATGCCTTATTACAACAAGCCGAAATTGCTATGTACAAAGTCAAACAAAATGGGAAAAACAACTTCCACCTTTTTGTATCAGCTGATGCAGCGGCAATAGAGAGAAAAAGAAGAATAGAATTCGGATTAAAAGAAGCCCTAGCTGATAACGAATTGTTCTTAGTTTATCAACCCAAAGTAGAAATTCAAACCGGTAATATTTACGGAGTAGAAGCTTTACTGAGATGGAAACATCCGATTCTAGGGTTAGTTCCTCCTAATGAGTTCATTCCCATTGCTGAAGAATCAGGTATGATTAATGAAATTGGCTACTGGGTTCTTCATGAAGCGGTCAGACAAACAAAAGAGTGGCATTCTTCCAATTTAGACTTGCATATTTCGATTAATGTTTCACCGATTCAGTTTGAAGATCCCTACTTATTTAAACGTGTTCAGAATGTAGTAGAGCTTTATGATTTAGACCCCAATTATTTAATTATAGAAATTACAGAGACAGTTATGAAAAATGAAGAACATGCTAATCGCATCATCCGAGAGTTGCATGATTATGGCGTGCGAGTCGCAATAGATGATTTCGGTACAGGTTATTCCTCTTTAAGTGTACTAAATAATATGTTTGTGGATATGGTAAAAATTGACAAATCATTTATCGAACACATTGTGTCTAAAGCCAATACAGCCTCATTAGTTAAAACAATGATTCAAATGGGCAAAAGTTTAAATTTTAGTATTGTTGCAGAAGGGATAGAAAGTAAAGAACAGTCTATCTTTTTAAAAGACAATCATTGTCAGTTTGGACAAGGCTATTATTACAGCCGCCCAGTTACACCTGAAAAAATAGTTGATCTTATAAATAAGAAAACCATGAAGGATTAATATCTGTTCATGGTTTTTGGTTCATTACAAATAGTTGAACAATTTGGTACGTTTTTATAGTGAGTACTATTATCTTTTTAACAGATGTAATAATAATTCATAAGATGTGATTAATAATTTAATAAAAAGGATAATAATGATTACAGTTCACAATCTATCTCTAATTACGTGTAATTGACAGGGTACTGATTATGGTATACAATTAAGCGAACATAATAGGCTTTTGAGAGCGAATACATAAAATGGTGGTGGGTAAAATGATTTCTAAAAAAAGAAAATATAGTGTTTGGCTTGTATATTTATTACTCGCTCCAATTCTTTATTCTATAGTTTATCACTATAGTAGACGAGTCGAGTCCGTTTTTTCTATAGAGTTTCTTTTATTTGCTGCCTTAGGTATATTAGTTGCCTTATTTCCAATTCAGACAGAAAAATCAATCCTCTTTTTAATTAGTGGAATTTCTGTAGCGACCCTTATAATTTTAGGCTTACATGCTGAAATGATTGTGACAAGTTTAGCTGTCATCACGTTAATGGCTAAGTCAGATATTAAATGGGATGATCATTTCCGATACCCATTGAACTTACTCATTTTTCATGTAGTTTCATTAGTTTCAGCCCAGACCTATTACATAATTGAAGCTCTTGTAGGAGAAACTAACGTCTATAACATTAGTATTATTGCTGTTTTAGCCTATTTATTTGCTAACTTGATGAGTAATCAAGTACTTATCTATTTAACAAATCGTTACTTTTATAGAAGGAACGACAGAGTGCTATTCGACGAAGATTTCTATTTCACGCTTTATACTAATTTCTTTATTGCCCCTTTGTCGTTTATTTTAGTTTATTTATATGAAGAATTGCATTTAATTGGAGTAGTTATTGGTTCTTTACCTTTTGTCACTATGACAATTGGAATGAACATGTTTTACAAAAGCCGTGAAAACAATAATTATCTAAGAAGAGTAAATTTAGCGTCTCAGGAGTTAGCGGAAAAGAAATCTAAAAATGAGGTCATTGATACATACTTACATTCATTAGCAACTATTTTTCCATCAAAAACATTATGCTATTTTTCATTGAAAGATGATGGGAATTTAGTAAGAGAAAGAATATATATTGAAGATGGAGGGGTTAACTTTATCAATGAAAAAGTCTCTCGATCCGACTTTTTCTTTATTGAGCAGGCGATTAACTCTTCGGAAATTCAATGTTACACTCGTGCCATTGACTGGAAGGCGCTCAACACAATGGACTATTTAAAACTATCAGAAAGTGCCCTTGTGTTACCTGTTAAACGTCATAATCAAGTGGACGGGGTTATATTGATTACTCACCACATAAAAAACATGTATACAAATATGCTAATTGCCTTAATAGAAATATTTCATCAATACTTTACGATTGCACTTGATAATGCTAATCAATATGAATTGTTGGAAGAAGATGCAGAGACCGACTACTTAACAGGCTTACCTAATTTAAAAGGGTTTGCCAAAAAGCTGGAAAGAGCTCTTAACACGTCATATTTCAATACAGTCTCGCTCATTGTTTTGGATTTAGATCACTTTAAACAAACGAATGATACCTATGGCCATCAAGCAGGGAATGAAGTGTTAAAGCATATGGGTAACATGCTAGATTCTTTTACTGATGATGAAATATCTGTGGCCCGCTACGGGGGAGAAGAGTTTGTTATTCTATTGCCCAACTACACTAAAAAAGAGGCCGAAGAATATGCTGAACAAGTAAGAGAGCAGATTGAACACCATCAGTTTATAATTAGCCATTCTATTAATTCAGAAAAGAAAGAAACTATATCTGTGACGGCCAGTTTAGGAGTAGCGACTCACCCGACTGATAGTGTCGATCCGGATGAGTTAATTACCTTAGCGGATAGAGCCATGTATATTGGATCTAAACAAAAAGGACGAAATAAAGTTACGGTTGCTCAAATGAGGAGTTATCAGTATGGTTAAGCATAAAAAAATAATCACCGGCCTTTCGGATGAATCGGGTGTGACATTAATAGAGTTATTAGCCTCGCTGGCCATTTTAACTCTAATTGTCGCATCCTTTCTTGGCTTTTTTATTCAATCAGCAAGAACAACGAGTCGAACCAGTGAAGTAGATGAAGCCACTTTTCTGGCCCAAGAAGAAATGGAAGAACAAGTTTATTTATCTTCTAACGGAATAATTCCAGACGATTTTGACGATGGTGAGTCGATAAACTATGAGTCACCTTACACAGTTAAAATTTCATATAAAGAAGACACTAATGAACTCTATGCTGTTATCGTGGAAGTGTTTGAAGGAGATACAGATGATGACTCTGCACGCAAAGCGATAATGGAAAACCGACTGCCCTTCGATAGGACTGAAGCTGATGAGTAAATGGTTTAAAAATGAAGAAGGCATCACACTGATTGAACTGCTAGCGAGTTTAGCTCTTTTAAGTGTCGTGATTATTCTAATAGGTTCTGTCCATATATTTGGACAAAAACAATTTTCAAGTCAAACCGAAGCAAATAGCCAGTCTAATGATTTAAGATATAGTTTAGCGCTAATATCAAGAGAAGCACGATCAGCAAAAAACTTGGTCATTAGTGAAACTGAGTTAAATATTGATGGAAATATATATATATTAGATGATACCAACCTCAAAAAAAATAACACTATTATCAGTTCACGCGTTGAGACTTTTGATGTGATTGAATTAGAGAAAGACAATCGTATCCACATCATAATTAAAAGTACTCCTAACCAAATGAATCAAAGAGAAGAGTATGAAACAACTATTTATTTGAGAGATCCTTTGATCGGAGGCGAAGCCGGTGAGTAATTGGCTGAAAAAGGAAGAAGGAAGTGGACTTATTCTTGCTATAATGACTCTCATGGTCCTTTTAGTACTCGGGATTTCTATTGGCACCATTACGATAAGCGGCCACAGAATGAGCCATACCAATCGTGATTCCATTTCTGCCTACTACATAGCTGAAGCAGGTGCTAATTTAGCTTACGAAGACATGAAGTCTATAGTTAAAGAAATGTATAATCCGGACATTAATCAGGACACTTTCTTTGGAGCGATTGAAGAAAAATTTGAAAGTGAAATATCAACATATAACGAATTTAAAACTCAATTTGGTTATGATCCAAAAGCTAATATAAACATTGTTCCGCCAGACGATGATGCAAATCCACGTGTTTATACAATTGAATCTGTTTCAACCATTGGAAACCATTCGAGAACTGCTCAAAAAGAAGTCACAGTGAGTTGGATTGGAAATGAAGATGATGGAGACGGTGTAGGAACTTTACCATCTATTCCAGCAAAGACATCTTTAATAGCAAAAAATAGTATTAAATTAGTAGGTGGCGCTTCTATTTATGATGATGTTTATATAGACGCATCAGAAAGCTTCCCTTTTGTTATAGATGGAGGTGGTAGAAGATACAATGGAACAACTTTTTACAATGACTCTATAGAAGAAAAGCAAGTATACAAGTATCCTGATTGGTATAATCACATAGGTGATTTACATGTTGCAGTAATGGAAAAAACGATTCCATGGGGTGAATATTATAGTATAGTTAATAGTTTTCCTGAATATGATGATTACCCTGACTTTCGTAATTATCCGATGGCTCCCACTAATTTTATAAAGGATGATATTGTACGGCATCCAATGAATGGAAATATTCACAAAATAGTTAATAATGGGAATGTTCTTCATAATAATTATATAACTGATAAATATGAAATAAACATTTCAGAAGATACTAAAATTAGAAATATCGTAGTTAGCAGTCCAAAACAACTTTTTATAAATACTGGTAGCAACGATGTTTCAATATATATTGACAATATTAATATTTCTAATGGAGCATTGGTAATTAGTGGGACTGGAAACGTAAATGTTTTTGTTAAAGAAAAAGTTACTATCAGTCAAAGTGATTTTGATGTGCATAATTTAAGCAGTTTTAAAATGTATGCAAATGAAATAGATATCAAAGGTAAAGAGACAAATTTCAACACAATGAAAAGTATCAGTTTATCAGCTAAAGAAAATATGAAATTTGATAATGTAAATCTTAAAATAAAAACTACTGATAATATACAATTACACTCAAAAAGTATTGACTTTAGTAATATAAGTAGCACATTTTCAAACAGCAATAAAGTTAATATTTTTGCGCAAAATAAATATTCTTTAAATAGCGGTAATTTAGCTTTTAAAGACATTAATAATGTCAATCTCCATACTAATAACATGGAACACAATAATGGCCATCTTGATACAATAAATACTGAGTTTTTTTCAATGTTTGTCAGAGATGAAATGACATTTGGTTCTGGCTCAATCAATAAAAGTGGAGAGAGTAACAAATTTTTAATTTATTATGAAAATGACAATGAATTTGATTTTGGTGGCAGTATAAATTTATATGCCTCACTGTTTTTTAAACAAGCTGATATAAGTATTGGTAGTGGTGTTAAAACATTTGGACCTATAGCAACTGGCGGAGGAAAAGTGAAACTGTCAGGAGGATCTTCAAGTAGTCCTCTTATCTTAGCACCAAAATCTAAAGTAGAAGTTATAGGAGGAGCGAACTTTAAAGGGATTCTAATCACTGATTCTATTAGTCTCGATGGAGGTACATCCATAAAACACGAAGAGTACGATCATAAGCTCTTCCCTTTTGGTGGAGTACCAGTGAAAGAAGAAATAATCATTCCGGATATAGAAGATATTATAAGCTCAGAACCTACAAAAGAACCATAACAAAGAAGGGAGTGAACCTAATGCAAAAACGAAAAAAATTAGGTGACTTGCTTAAAGAAGCTGGCCTAATTACAGAAATTCAAATTGTTGAAGCACTTGAGCATAAAAAAGGTAACCAAAAGTTGGGAGATGCCCTAGTTGACCAAGGGTATATTACTGAGAAGCAACTCTTAGATGTGCTCGAAATTCAGTTGAAACTAAAAAGTGTCTCTCTTTATCAGTATCCGATTGATGAAAAGCTAACAGAATTGGTGTCTAAGGATTATGCCCGTGACCACTTGCTAATACCGATTAGTAAAGAAAATGCTCGTTTAATTGTAGCCATGCACGATCCCTTGGACTTCTATGCTATTGAAGATTTAGAGTTAATGACGGGGTATAATGTGATGCCTGTCATCGCTGCTAAGGATGATATCCTTCAAACTATTAATCGCTTATATGACAGTAACGAAGTTGATGTCAGTGAGATTGAAGGTCAAGACGCTCCTGCTATTCGTATCTTTGATCAATTACTAGAAACTGGAGTAGCCATGCATGCTTCTGACATACATTTAGACCAACAAGAATCTACTGTATCTGTACGTTATAGGGTAGATGGGGTATTAAGAAATGATCGTACACTCCCAAAATCTATTATGGGTTCTTTAGTTGCCCGTATTAAAATTATGGCTGGACTCAACATTACTGAAACTCGACTCCCTCAAGATGGACGAATCAGCACTGTTTTTCTTAATAAAAAAATTAACTTACGCGTGTCAACTTTACCAACAGTTTTTGGTGAAAAAGTGGTTATCCGTATTTTGGATATGTCGAATGTTTTTAATAAAGTAGCTGACATCGGGTTACACCCCGAAACACTGAATCAGTATCAAAAACTGATTAAAGAACCCGCAGGTTTAGTGTTAATTACTGGACCCACAGGTTCAGGAAAATCGTCGACACTTTATGGGTCGATCAATGAATTGAATAGTTCAGAAGTGAATATAGTGACGGTAGAAGACCCGGTAGAATATCAATTGGAAGGCATCAACCAAGTCCAAGTGAATTCAGCCGTTGGGCTAACGTTTGCTACAGGATTGCGTTCTATATTAAGGCAAGATCCGAACATCATTATGGTAGGGGAAATTAGAGATAAAGAGACAGCGGAAATTAGTATTCGTGCTTCTTTAACTGGTCACTTGGTCTTCAGTACCTTGCATACCAATAGCGCAATTGAAGCTATTCCTCGTTTATTCGATATGGGGGTTGAACCATACCTGGTCGTGTCTTCCTTAAGTGGAGTGATGGCCCAACGCTTAGTAAAAAGAGTCTGTAAGGACTGTGAATATACGAGAAAAGCTAGTCCTATTGAAAAAGATATTTTCCGAAGAAGAAACCAAACGATAGAAGAAGTGACTAGTGGAAAAGGTTGCGACAGATGTCGTCATACCGGTTACCGTGGACGAATGGCTATTCATGAGTTGATTGTCATTAGTGACGATATTAAACAACTCATGATGAATCAAGCCTCCATGCAAGACATTAGAAAACACGTTCAAGAAACAGGTACGCGCTTTTTAATTGATGATGGTTTAGAAAAAGTAAAAGAAGGTAAGACGACTCTCGAAGAAGTCATGCGAGTGGCTTCATTAAATGAATAAGGGGTAAATAAATGGAACGTTTAAATGCACTACTGACAGCTGCTAATTATAAAGAAGCATCCGATGTCCATTTAGTAGCGGGTTCACCGCCAGTTTTCAGGATAAATGGTACATTGATGCCAGAAAAAGTAGACAAATTGATGCCAGATGATACCCTGGAAATGGCACGGTCTATTTTAAATGAAAAGCTATGGAAAGAATTAGAGACTAAACGAGAAGTGGACCTTTCTTACGGAATTGCGGGAGTATCGCGTTTTCGAGTCAATATTTTTTATCAACGTAATGCTCTGTCTTTAGCCTTTCGAGTGATACCAAGAGATATTCCTTCAATCGATAGCTTAGGTCTGCCTAAGCAATTAAAAGAACTTGTAAAAAAGCCCCACGGACTCATCCTGGTGACTGGACCGACAGGCAGTGGGAAGAGTACCTCTCTAGCTTCTATGATTGATTACATGAATCAAACGATGAATCGGCATATCATCACATTGGAGGATCCAATTGAGTATTTACATTCTCACAATCAATCGATTATAGAGCAGCGAGAAGTAGGATTCGATACACTGTCTTTTAAAGATGGCTTGCGTTCGAGTTTAAGGCAGGATCCTGACGTTATTCTAGTTGGGGAATTACGAGACTTAGATACTATTTCAACCGCGATAACCGCAGCTGAAACAGGACACTTGGTTATGGGGACCTTACATACTCAAGATACAACAGGAACGATTGACCGAATTATTGATGTTTTTCCTGTCCATCAAAAGAATCAGGTTCGATCAATGCTTGCGAATGTCCTCATTGGTGTATTGTCTCAGCGGCTATTTTCAACCGTTCAAGAAAGTGGAAGAGTGCCAGCGACGGAGTTATTAATAAATAATCCGGCTATCAAGAACCTCATACGTAATGAAAAAATGCATCAAATTCCAAACGTTCTGCAGACCTCAAAAGAAATGGGAATGCATACAATGGAAATGAGCATGAGACAATTGATTAGCGAAAGAAAAATTAGTGAATTAGAACTCTTGCCATTCGTTATCGGGCAGTAAATAGAAAGGGGGTAGGGTATTGGCAACATACGCTTATAAAGCAAAAGCTAAAGATGGACAGACTATAAAGGGAAAAATCGAAAGTCCCTCAAAAAAAGAAGCATTAAATGAATTGAATCATATGAATCTTATTGTTTTTGAAGTTGAACCTTTAAATTCTATCTTAAGTAAAGAGATTTATATTGGAAGTCCTTTAAAACAGAAAGAATTTGTCTTGTTTTTAAGACAATTTGCGACATTGATTGAAGCAGGAATTTTACTAGTGGATGCCATTGAGTTACTTTCCGAGCAGACAGATAGTAAGGTATTAAAAGAGGCTCTAGAAGATGTAGTAAGAGATTTAAAAGAGGGGATCACCTTGTCCCAGGCGTTGGAAGAACATCCCAAATTATTCCCTGAATTACTGGTTCAAATGATACGGTCAGGAGAGGTCAGTGGACAGTTAGAAGAAGTCTTAGACCGAATGGCTACTTATTATGAAAAGCAATACCGGATTAAGCAAAAAGTGTCTACCGCTTTAACTTATCCCATGGTTGTAGCTAGTTTTGCTTTAATCATTACGATATTTTTACTTGTGGCTATAGTTCCTATATTTGGTGATATGTTTGCATCCTTTGGGTCGGAGCTGCCTCTGATTACACAATTAGTATTGAATTTGAGTCATACGATTCAACGCTATTGGTGGATTTTTGCTCTGTTGATGATGACTTTGATTCTCTTATTTAACTTTTTAAAGAAAAAAGAAACAGTCGCTTATTATATTGATAAGTGGTCATTGAAAATTCCAATAATCGGTCAATTTATTCAAAAAGCAACACTTGCCCGAATGACTCAAACCTTAAGTTCATTAATTAACAGTTCCGTACCTATACTACAGGCAGTTGATATTACAAGCGATGTAGTAGGGAATAGAGTCGTTAAAGAAGTCTTAGATGGAAGTAAAAAATCTTTGGAACGTGGAGAATCATTAGCTACACCAATGGAAGACCATTGGGTATTTCCTCCTTTGATTAGTCAAATGATTAGAGTGGGGGAATCAAGTGGAGCATTGGATGACATGTTAAAAAAGGTAGCGGATGTATACGATCAGGAAGTTGAAGAAGCCTCGGACAAATTACAGTCGTTAATTGAACCTGTTTTAATTATTTTCCTTGCAGTAGTCGTTGGTTTCATAGTCTTGTCTATTGTAGTTCCCATGTTCAGTTTGTTTAACACAATTTAATATAATTTAGACACAAAAGAAGGTGATAGGAGATTGTAAATTCATTCATACTGTATTATAATTATGCTACATTGTCAGGGACTAACCCTTACATAAAGGAGTCAAAGTAGTTTCTACATTGTAAAAGTTGCAAAAATATTCACTAATAGTTCGAATTAACAATATATCATTAGGGACATATTCCTGATTTTAGTTAATTTAGAACTAATAAGGAAAAAGAAAATAGGAGGAAGAAAAATGAGAAATAAAATCAAACAAATCATGAAAAAAGAAGAAGGGTTCACACTTGTTGAACTTTTAGCCGTTATTGTTATTTTAGGAATTATTGTGGCGATTGCGATCCCTACTATAGGTAACGTCATTGGTACAGCTGAAGGGAATGCTTCAGAAGCAGAACAAGAATTGATTAAAGATGCTGCAAGACTATACGAGGTTGGAGAAGACGAACCTGAATTTCCGGTTACTGTCGGAACTTTAAAAGAAAAAGGATACCTAGATGAACGATCAGGCGAACTAGATGATAGCATTTCAGTCAAAAACGATGATGGAGTATTTACTCTAGAAGGATACCCTGAAGATTAACTTTAATATTATATTTAGAGAAGGTCTCTTGTTTATTGAGACCTTCTCTTGTACATAGGAGAAATATCATGACACTTACTTTGGGGCTTATCTTTTTCATATACGGGCTAGTCTTCGGATCCTTTTTTAATGTCGTTGGGCTACGTGTACCGAATGATTCGTTGTTTACTCAAAAGCGGTCTTACTGTGATGTTTGTAACCGAACGTTGACTTGGCAGGAATTAATTCCTGTCTTTTCGTTCGTTAAACAAAAAGGAAAATGTTCAACTTGCCAATCGTCTATATCTTTACTTTACCCTGTCATGGAGTTAGGTACAGCACTGTTGTTTTTACTCACTTACTTAGTTTATGGTATCAGTTGGCACACTTTATTTGGACTATTACTGATTTCTCTTGTGATGTCAGTTACCGTCTCAGATTGGGTTTATCAAAAGATACCGAATAAATTACTAATCTTTTATACACCTCTGGTTATTCTATACCGATTGTTCTTTCCTTTAGCCCCCTATTGGACTTCGGTTGTCGGAGCCGTTTTTGCCTTTGCTCTGGTCTTTCTTATTATTTTGTTTTCCAAAGGCGGAATGGGTGTTGGTGATTTAAAATATTATACCTTTTTTGGTTTTGTTTTCGGCTTTAGTCAGTTTTTATTGCTGTTCCTTTTATCTACTATTTACGGCACACTTTATGGTCTTTCAATGATGCTGTTAAATAAAGCTACTAGAAAATCACGGATTCCATTTGGTCCATTTATCGGATTCGCCGCTTTAACAGTCTACTTTTTCGGCAACTCAATCATTCAATGGTATCTTAACTTTTTATTATAACTCGTCACGTTTTTGGAGGAAATCGCATGTTATTTAAATCTAAACCTCATATCTATCTTCGTTTCTACGATAAGAGTATTCATTACTTAGCGCTGGACATTCAACATAAGGTGATTGTTGATAATGGAGAATTAGTCTTTGATACACCCATCTTAATCGAGGGAAGAGTCGAAAATGTTCCTCTTGTGAAAACACGATTAGATGCACTAGTCAAAGAGAAAAAATGGAAGAATGCTAAAGCATCCATTTTGCTTCCGGATGATTTTGTGACCATTAGGCATGAAGACATCCCTGTTCAATTGTCTCCAAGTGAAGCAAAGGATTATGTGGATTTGCACGTCAACTCATCCATCCGACTGCCCTTTGATAACCCTAAAGTCGATTTTGAAATAATAGAGAGAAATGAAGACACGCAACGCATCGTGTTAGTTGCATACCCAAGTGAAGAAGTCAGGCAATACTGGGATACGTTAAAAGAAGCTGGACTGAAACCTCAAACAGCCGATTTTTCAGCACTTAGTGTGTATCGCGTCATTAAAGAGACTCAGTTGTTAGGTGGGAACCCTGACGATCATCATCTGGTTTTACAGTGGCATCCACTAGATATGTCCATAACGGTCTTTTCTAATGATGTCCCGCATTTCAACAGACATTCCCGTTTCTCAACACTGAATCATGCCTGGTCTTTAACAAATGAAGGCCAATGGGTGTGGACAGGATCGGATGAAGAATTAGACCATCTCACTACTAATCAATTAGACGGCTTGGAACGTTTTATGGACTTTTACCGCTTTTCTGTACTCAATGGGAAAGGCAGTATCTCTTCGGTCATTTTAACTGGGAGTTACCCGAACATGATTGATTTAGAAGGTGTTTTAAAAGAGCGGTTCGACCTACCCATTCATGTGTTGAATACACCAATGAATTTAAAATCGGAAGATGCTTCTCTTTACGGATTATCACTGAAATCAACGAAGAAGACCAGCAAGACTCCAAAGCTAAAAACAAAGAAAATGAAGGACAAGCAAACTGACATATTAGTGGAGGAGGGCGAAGCATGATAGAGATTAACTTATTTGAAAAGAAAGAAACAAATATTCTTCCCTATCTGATTCTCCTCATTTTTGTCATAGGAATTGGTATCATGATGCTGCTGTTTTTCTTTCAAGGTAATTATTATTCGAGACTCGACCAGCAGAACCAGACCCTCATTCACCAACAAGCAGATGAAGTGGCTTTGTCGAGAGACATTGAACGAGTCGAGCGTTTAACCAATCAAAACAGACAGACGATAGCTACACTTGAAGAAAATGCGTATCCCATTGTTTATTTAACCGACTCATTATCTGAAATTATTACTAATGAAGAGGAACGAGTGGTGCTGTTTGATTTAGGCCAGGCGGATCAATTGCTCGTGTCACTTGAAAATATGACAATTGAGGCTCACTCAAAACTAATAGACGAGCTAAATGACGTGTCTTATATCAATAGAGTCCACGTAACCCGCCTTACTCAAATGAATCCCGAAAGTGATATCTATCAAGTCGATTTGACCCTTGATTTAAATGAGAAAGTATTAAGAGGGGAGGCTCTCGAATGAAAATAAGCTGGAACAGAGAGTCTTTTCTGGTGTCCCTAGTCGTTATCATGATTTTGTTTGCTCTTGGCTACTACGGCTATAGTTACTTGGTAGAACCTATGAAACTATCCGCTGAAAGTTCGTCTCTCGTTGTAGAGGAACAAAGTCGTTTGCTTGCGACTTATCCTCCAGAAGACGCGGCCTTAGAAGAGAATCAATCAGCTTACGAAGAGACCACTGTCTTTTTACCGGACTCTGAAGCCATTAGTGAAGCGTTAGTTCGTATAGAACAGTCCGCTCAAGCGCATACTATTTCGATTACGAATGCTGTTCGTATTCATGACCAACAAGCTATTGAAGCTGTTTCAGGAGAGTATGTTCAATCAATTTATCAGATAGAATTAGAAAGTGAGTCCATTGATTCTATCAGAAGATATATCGACTCGCTGATGAATGAAGACCGACTATGGTCTGTCTCGACACTATCTATTCAAAAGCAAGGCGAGTCTTCCTATATCGCTCATTTTATGTTAGAGATGATGTATCGCCAGTCACCTTAGCCTCTTCACTGTGTTATACTGGTTGAAGTAAAGGAGAGAGTTACTATGGATGGTAAGAAAAGAGCGGACATCAAAGTAGGTGCGCTAGTTGATATAGTCTTAAAAAAAGACCAGAGAAGTGGTCAGTTAACGCGAGGACATGTAAAAAAGATTCTGACAAACAGCCCCAATCACCCTCATGGCATTAAAGTCATGCTGGAAGAAGGCAATCAAGTCGGACGAGTCAAAAACATTTTAAATGAAGAGTAATAAAAAAGGACCTTTCCGTTGATACAATCGGATAGGTCCTTTTTTGTTTGACCTGTTACCCGCTAGGTGGAATGAAGAAGGGTAAATCAGGAGCATTAAAGGTAAAGTATAGAAACAGTCCAGCTAAAGAGACTAAGATGATGCTGGAAAGCCATAAGTAAATGAGTCTGGGTGTGAGACTTTTGTAAACATGAATAGCCACGAGCTGAGCAAGGGGGACAGCGATGAATAAAGACCCCACGTCAATAATGGAGGATTCCACTAAAAAGGCTTCTGTCCAAACATAATACCAGGAAGTGATAAACACCATACTGATAAGAATCGCTAGCATGGCAGAAGTCACCCAATTGGCTAGTGACAATCGGTATTTGTTTTTAAACAAGAGATAACCCAGCCCCCACCAAAGCAGTAAAGGCCAATACACCAGTTATAAATGCTCCCAAATACTTTCATTGATAGGGGTAAAGAGTCCTGCCACAACATTTTCTTCCGTCCATTCGTATACAAAATGCAAAGGGATTGAAGCTGCACAGACAATAACGATGCCTATCCAATGATAGATTGAGGCAAAACGATGATCATGATGTGAATCAAGTTCATACATAACACAGGCCACCTTTCTTATAATAGGTTCAGTTTACATAAATCTCAGTCTATTTCCTACTTTTATGTCTTATCCTTCTGAATCTATATGACGATGCCTCTCGTGTATGTTAAAATGAATAGATAATCAGGTAAAGAAGGGGATGTCTCTTGTCTTATTCAAATCAGATGATAGAAGCGATTCAAAATGAACAGTTATCTAAAGCAGAAGACCTATTAGAACTAGCTTTAGAGAGAGATACACTGGAAGAATTATATGCCTTAACAGAAACCCTATTTGATTTGGGTTTTTTAGAAGAAACGAAACGGGTGGTTACGCATCTCCTAACAGTAGACGAAAACGATGGGTTGAAATTGACTTTAGCCGAATTGGCGATTGAAGAAGGGAATGAACTGGAAGCTTTTGAATGGATTGATCAGGTCGACGAAGCCAGTCCCTATTATCCGCAGTCTCTACTTGTGGCGGCGGATTATTATCAAGTACTGGATTTACCAGAAGTATCTAAACAAAAGCTTTTGGAAGCTAAATCCTTACTCCCGAATGAACCCGTCATTGACTTTGCTTTAGCTGAGCTTTTATTTGCCTCTGGTGATTATAGAGAAGCGATTGCTTCTTATGAGGAGCTTTTGATTCAAAATCACACAGAATTTGCCGGGACAAGTATTTATGGACGACTAGGAAATGCTTACGGTGCAATAGGAGAATGGGCTGAAGCAGAAGGCTATTTGAAAGAAGCTGTGGAAGTCAAAGAAACAAGCGACCATTTATTCCAGCTAGGCTATATCTATTTTCAGCAAAAAGAATACGAACGAGCGAATGATCTCTTTAGTCAAGTCAAAGAATTAGATCCAAGCTACACATCCGTGTACACCTTCTTAGCTCAAGGGTATTTGGAACTGAATGATGAGAAAAAAGCGTTAGAAAGTGTAGAAGAAGGCTTGTATTACGATACACACAATGCCGCTCTTTACAGTATGGGAGCTGAAGCGGCGCTGGCTTTAGGAGATGAAGCAAAAGCCGAAGACTTCTACAAGCAGGCGATGCTTATTGAACCGGACAACCTTTCCCTTTTGTTACACTTGACCAATTTGCTTATTAACCAGGAACGGTATGAAGATGCCTTGCCTCTTGTGGAAGAGAAAGTAGAGAGTGGAGAAGAAGATCCGCAGCTTTTCTGGAACAGTGCCGTCATATATAACGAACTGGAAGTTTTCGACCGAGCTCGGGAACACTACGACAAAGCCTATCCTTATCTCAAAGAAACTCCTACCTTTTTGAAAGAATATATGTATTTCTTGAGAGAAGATGGGGACAGAGTAGGATACATTCAAAAAGCAAAAGAATATTTGGCCTTGAATCCAGGAGACTTTGAAGTGAGTGAGTTAATTAAGAATGAAGAATACGATGAGATTTGATATACTATAGGTAAGAAGAAAACGGTAGTGTAAAAAGTTTTATGAAAAAACAAGAAAAAAAGAGAAATACTTCCTCTGATTAACATAAGTGGGAGTA
>NZ_BAAACW010000079.1:0-899 GCF_039521845.1 Alkalibacterium iburiense | reverse complement strand
TTTAAATTTTTCATGATTTAATTATACCATGAGAGGTGCTTTTTTGTCTCTTTTTAGCATTTTCTTTTCAAATAAAAAGAAGGATGTGCCTCCTTTACAGAAGGGGAAACGGAAGAGCACTTGAAAGGCAAACTTGAGTTGTACAAGTGGTTAAAGCATTTGCAGATAGCTGTTCAGTTGGAGCCCTATTTGAAAGACTTGCAACAGAGACCTGATTTATTAGCATTTATAGACAGAACGCCAATCGCAATTGAATTTCAGTGTAGTCCTATATCTATAGAAACGATTGAAAAGAGAACCGAAGGCTATATATCTAATGGATACAGAGTTGTTTGGATAGTCGGGCAGAAGGTAACTCTGAAAGGAGAAATGACTGCAGTGCAAAGAGCATATGTGGGAGAGATTAATCATACGTACTGCTTTATACATTATAACTTATTGTTAAAAAGACTTATCGTCTATTCACACATTAAAAGCAGCGATAGAGGCATGTGTTTTCATAAAACGTCTTTTGCTGCTTATTCAACTCTTCCACCAGAGGGACTCGTTCCACTGAAAAGACACACCAAGCCCATGAATGTCTCCAATAATTTAGAGGCAAAAATGAAACACTTGACCAGGATGAGCTATCAGAAGCGTAATCATGCTCGAGAGTTCTTCTCTTTAATGTATAGTCATGGCGACAATCTACAGTCTATCCCATTAATAATAATGGATACAGTGGAAGACGAGTGGATGATACGAACTTTTTCTTACCAGTGGAAATATGTTCTTCTCATTTGGTTTGAACAACAAGCAACTAATAGAGTGTTGACTTCAAAAATGGGTAGTGTAAAAAGTTTTATGAAAAAACAAGAAAAAAAGAGAAATACTTCCTCTGATTAACATAAGTGGGAGTA
>NZ_BAAACW010000078.1:0-26248 GCF_039521845.1 Alkalibacterium iburiense | reverse complement strand
CAAACAAATATAAAAGTGATAAAATCAACACTGATAAAGCTTTTTAGAAAAACTATGAATTATTCAGGACTAAGTTTACTTAGTAAGATGACATTGGAGGAAAAAGTAGGTCAGTTAGCACAAATTGCTGGGGTGCCTTATGAATCTGAACAGTCTGAAATTACAGGACCAGTTGCTGAAATGGGAATTCCCAGAAAGTTACTCCCTATTGCTGGTTCAGTATTAGGGGTATCTGGTGCTGAAACAGTTAAGCGTATTCAAGATAATTATTTGAAAGAGAACCGATTAGGTATTCCTTTAATCTTTATGGTGGATGTAATTCATGGGTTTAAAACGATTTTTCCTATTCCTTTAGCTATAGGAGCCAGCTGGGATACAGACTTAGCTGAGGAAAGTGCCCGAATTGCTGCAAAAGAAGCTGCCGTTTCCGGTGTACATGTCACGTTTTCTCCCATGGTCGACCTTGTGCGAGACCCAAGATGGGGAAGAGTCATGGAGACGACAGGCGAGGACAAGTATTTAAACGAACGCTTTGCAGAATCTTTTGTCAGAGGTTACCAAAATAACAATGATTACTCGGATCCCTATGCCATTGCAGCCTGTGTGAAACACTTTGCAGGATACGGTGCTCCCGAAGGCGGACGGGACTATAACACCGTTGATATGTCAGAAAGACAATTAAGAGAGCACTACCTGTCGGGATATAAGGCAGGCATAGATGAGGGTGCAGAGTTAGTCATGACATCCTTTAATACAGTGGATGGTATTCCTGCCACAGCAAACAAATGGCTGCTTGATGATGTCTTGAGAAAAGAATGGGGCTTTGATGGAGTCATTATTACCGACTGGGCTTCTCTTGGTGAAACCATTCCTCATGGGGTTGCGGCTAATGAAAAAGAAGCTGCTCAAAAAGGAATAGATGCGACCGTTGATATGGAAATGATGACCTTTACCTATAGTAACCATTTAGAAGAGTTAGTAGAAGAAGGGTCTGTAGATGAAGAACAAGTCGATCAAGCTGTTCTTAGAATATTAAAATTAAAAAACAAATTGGGATTATTTGAAAATCCTTACCGAACAGCCAGCGTGTCTGATGAAGGAAGTATTGTATTCAGCGAAGAAAACAGACAAAAAGCATTAGAAGTGGCTGAAAACTCTATGGTGTTACTCAAAAATGAACAGAACACCTTGCCTCTGGTACCTAACGAAGAAAAAATTGCTTTAATAGGGCCGTTTGGAACAGATGAAAACTTATTAGGTGCATGGTCATGGCGCGGCGAACCAAACACAGCGAGTCAAGTGCTAGAGTCCATGAGAAAAGTTGTAAATGAAGACAACCTGCTTTACTCAAAGGGAAGTAATATTGAAGAAATAACAACTGAACAATTAGAAGAAGCGGTTCAAACAGCAGAAAAAGCAGATACGATTGTTTTAGCTTTGGGTGAACATTGGGAAATGAGCGGGGAAGCAGCGAGTCGAACCAATATCAAGCTACCAGATGCTCAACTCCAATTGATTAAACGACTTAGTGAGTTAAAAAAACCGATTGTTACAGTCTTATTTAATGGAAGACCGTTAGATTTAAACGGAATTGAAGAGTATTCTGACGCGATACTAGAAGCCTGGTTCCCTGGAACAGAAGGCGGAGAAGCTGTCACGAATATACTATTCGGAAAAGCGAATCCTTCTGGAAAGCTACCGATGTCGTTTCCTGAAAACGTTGGTCAAGTGCCCATTTATTACAACCGTTTTAATACGGGAAGACCTTACGAATCTGCTCCAAATGATAAGTATGTGTCGAAATATCTCGATTCTTCTAATTATCCGAAATACGATTTTGGCTATGGCTTGAGTTACAGTGACTTTGAGCTTTCACCTGTTCAATTGTCTAAAAATGAAATGACACCAGGTGATGAGATAACAGCATCAGTGACCGTGACAAATAAAGGTGAGCGGGCTGGGAAAGAAGTCGTCCAATTGTATATCAGAGATTTAGTAGGAGAAGTAGTCAGACCGCTTAAAGAATTAAAAGGATTCAAAAAGATTCACTTAGAAGCAGGAGAATCGGAAGAAGTGACCTTTACAGTAACGGAAGACATGCTGCGTTACTACCATCCGGATCAAACATTCCGAAGTGATGCAGGAGAATTTGAAGTATTCATTAATAATAGTAGTCACACATCACACACAGAAACGATTGTACTGACTAATAAATAAGGAGATTAATTATGATTGAAGTAAAAACAAAAGTGGAGAATAGGTATAGCTTAAGCTCCAAAGATGTATCCTTTACTTTCCTTCCGACAGGCGACATTTTACAAGCCTTAGGTAAGGACTTTATGCTGAATCAAGTGATAGGGAATACTATCGATGGGTCGATGAATAATCTATATCTAAGAGTACACAGTGAAAAGGAAGAGTTAAAGTATGCGCCTTTATTGGGGATTAAATCGAAGAGTCAATTTTCAGTAGGTGAAAACAGTGTCAAATGGGAAGGAACCTTTGAAGGTATCTCCTATACCGTTCAATTCACACTAGGCAAGGAAAACACATGGTTTTGGGTTGTTGATGTAGACGGTAAAAACAAAATAGTCGATGTTGTGTATGGATTTGACCTGGGACTTAGTCATCAAGGTGCATTGCAATCAAATGAGTCGTACATCGCTCAGTATGTGGGGCACTCCGTGTTTGAAGGAGAGAACGGATATGTTGTGGCTTCTCGTCAAAACCAATTAGAGAATATCTTCCCTTATACACAACAAGGGACATTGACTAAAAACGTCGGATATTCAACTGACGGGTTTCAGTTTTTTGGAAAAAGCTACAAAGAAACCAATGAACCGGAAGTGCTGAAAAAAGAAAATTTAGAAAACAGAGTTTACCAATACGAGTTTAACTATACAGGCCTTCAGAGTGATAAAGTCAAAGTGAATCGCAAAGAACGTTTTGTCTTTTACGGATTGTTTAAAGAAAACCATCCAGAAGCCGTAACGGAACTGGAGTATTTAGAAGACGTCAAAGGCGACTGGGATGAACTTGAATTAGACGAAACTTATGAAACATTACCAATAATAAAGCTAGATGAGTCGATAGGAAGTCCGTTGAAAGTTCAGTCAATCGGGCAAGATGAATTAAATGAATGGTACCCTCGACGTTTACAAGAAGAAAAAGACGAAGACACATTACTGTCATTTTTCACAGATGACTATGTCCACGTTGCTTTAAAAGAAAAAGAAGTGGAACTGGAGCGCCAACACGGTCAGATTTTATTAACTGGAAAAGAGCTCAGTGTTGATAATCCTATTCTCGCAACGACTTCTTGGATGGCTGGTGTCTTCAATGCTCAAGTTGTATTAGGGAATACGTCTATGAACAAGTTGCTCACAAATACAAGAAACCATCTCAATGTCTTGAAGACGCAAGGGCAGAGAATTTACGTCAAAGTGAATGACACGTATCGCTTGCTGACGATGCCTTCCTTATTCGAGATTGGGTTCAACTATACGAAATGGATTTACAAGACTGAAGAAGACACATTTGTAGTGACGAACCTTTCTAGCAGTCAGTCTTCAGATGTCAAACTTACCATCGAAACTAAAAGTGGAGCAGAGTATGATTATAAAGTAACCAGTCAAATAGCTTTACACGAAAAAGAATATGACGTTCCCTTCTATTATGAGGAACAGAACAGTCTCATTAAGCTAAAAGCTAGCGAGCACAGTATCATCAATAATCATTATCCTGACCTAACGCATTATCTGAAAGTGGATGCTCAATCGTTCAAATTATCTGACGGGTCAAGCTTGCTGAACACACAAGAAGGCGATTCAAGTGCTTTATTGGTCTTAGATATACCACAAACGAATGGGTTTTCTATCACTCTACAGGGGTCACTAGAAGGAGCCGACTACTCAGAAAATGAGTTGGACTTTGCTGCTGAAACACAAGCTTACCGTTCATTCTTTGCAGACTTAATGAACGAGTTTGAGTTGAACCATTCCGATGCAAATGTTCATTCTGAAGTGGAGAAGTTAAATGTAACGGCTTGGTGGTACACGCATAATATGATGGTTCACTACTTGTCTCCACATGGTTTAGAACAGTATGGTGGAGCGGCTTGGGGAACACGCGATGTAGCTCAAGGACCGGCCGAATACTTCATGGCTATGAAACAATACGATATAGTCAAACGCATCATACTCAAACTGTTTACACACCAATTTAAAGAAGACGGCAATTGGCCACAGTGGTTTATGTATGATAACTACGCAAATATTCATGCAGGAGAAAGTCACGGAGATATTATCGTCTGGCCTTTGAAATTATTAGGTGACTACCTTAAAGCGACAAATGACTTTAGTATTTTAGAGGAAGAGATTCCTTATCTGTCGTTAGAAACGCACCAGTTAACGAATGAGGAAGAAACGTTATTGCAACACGTCGAAAAAGAGTTGGATTACATTACGAGTCATTTCTTAGACGATACCTATCTGTCTTCATATGGAGATGGGGACTGGGACGATACGTTACAGCCACATGATCAGAAGTTGAAAAAACACATGGCTAGTACATGGACAGTGGCCTTAACCTATCAAACCTTCAAGCAATTTACTGAAGTAGTTGAATCTTATGATCGGGAACTCTTTGAGAAGATGGCTGATTTAACAGACAACATAAAATCAGACTATGAAAAAATTATCATGTCATCTGATGTTATACCTGGTTTTATCTATATGGAAGATGGAAAAACAGACTTCATGATTCACCCGACAGATACTAAAACGGGTGTCAAATACCGGTTGTTACCTATGATAAGAAGTATGATTAGTGAATTGTTTGACGAAGAACAAGTGGAACATCATTTGTCTATTATCAAAGAGAACTTAACTTTTGCTGACGGTATTCGTTTAATGAACAGACCGGCAGAATACAAAGGTGGAGTGAGCACGAACTTCAAGAGAGCTGAGCAAGCCGCTAACTTCGGAAGAGAAATTGGTTTACTTTATATTCATGCCCATATTCGTTATATCGAAGCGATGGCAAAATTAGGGAAAACTGAAGAAGCGTGGCAATCCCTGCTTAAGATTAACCCAATTAATATTAAGGACCATGTCCCAAATGCTCAAAGACGTCAAAGCAATGCTTATTTCAGTAGTTCGGATGCTAATTTCGCGGACCGTTATGATGCTCAAGACAACTACGATAAGTTACGCAATGGTGAAATTGAAGTGAAAGGCGGATGGAGAATCTACTCCAGTGGTCCGGGAATATACTTGAATCAGTTAATTTCAAATGTTTTAGGTTTAAGAGAAGAAGGAGAAACGGTAATCTTTGACCCCGTACTACCTGAAAAACTCAATGGACTGACCGTTAAAACGAAAGTTTTAGACAAGAAAGTAGAAGTCACGTATGAAAATGCGAATGCTATTCAATCAATAAAAGTGAATGGTGAAGAAATAGTTGGTGAAAAGCTAAGCAATAAATACAGACAAACAGGGTTGAAATATCAGAAAGACCAGCTCGAGAAATTACTACATTCGGAGCTGAATACAATCGTTATAAAATAAATAAAAATAGTATATTAGTGTTGAAAACGTTTTCCGTGTGGTTTATACTATACATGTCGAAACGTTTCAACAACCCAAAAGGAGGAAGAAGAAACATGTCAAGAAAAAACAAAATGCGCTTAGGATTCTCAAGTTTACTAGTCGGTGGCTTACTATTAGCAGCTTGCGGAAATGGTGGAAACGGAGATACAAACGGGACAGATGGTACGGGAGACCCAGCTGAAGATGGAAATGGGGAAGAACCCTCTGGAGATGTTGTTACATTAAATTACGCCAACTGGAACTTGGGGACTGAAGGAGAAATTGGTATTGAGCGTCTTATGATCGATGCGTTCAACGAATCCCAAGACAGAATTGAAGTAGTCATTGACGAATCAGTTACGACAGATGATTGGGATGGGTCATTAGCCACTCAAGCGAGTGCAGGGAATTTGCCAGATGTTTTTATGATGAGTAATGTTCCGACAGCTTTTGCCAATGATTGGTTAATGGATATCACAGAAATTGCCGAAGCGGATGAAGAGTTCGGTCAAATAGCGGATGCCACAGTTGAAGCAGCTAGAATTGATGGTCGTGTAGTATCTGTTCCTTTCGCACAGCACTTAAGTGGATACTATGTAAACAGAGATATTTTAAACGACTTAAACCTAGATGTAGCAGAGTACGGAATTTCTCCAGAAGAGTTCTTTGATCTTGTTCGCTCATCTACAGACATTGGTCAAGATTTAGTTGGCTTAGCTAATGCAGCTCAAATCGTCGACTGGTACCCTGGTTCAGTGAGTGAAGATATGGGCTATTTCACTTATAATTTTGAAGACGGAACCTATTCTCTAGATTCCGATATCATGGCAGAAGGGGTCAATACAGCGAGAGATTTAGGAGCGAATGGCTATACCTATGCTAACTTACCAGAAGAAGATAAAGAACGTATCAGTGGTGGAGATGAAGGCTTAGCCTTTAGAAGTGGAAACATTGCCTTTATGTTCGATGGAACATGGATGAATACCGCTCTAACTGAGGAAGCTGACTTTGATTGGGACTTTATTGGAATACCTGGTGGAACTAGTATTTTGATTAATGACTTCTTAGGTATTGCTCAAAACACTGAACACCCTGAAGAAGCATATGAATTTGCGAAATTCATGTCATTCGGACAAGAAGGATTTACCACACGTATGAACATCGTTGAAGAAAACAACTTCGGCTTTAACACGTTACCAATTACGACTAACCAAGAAGTATTGGATCAGTATTGGTCATTGGTGGATGTACCAGGAATTCAAGCAGCTTACGAAGACATCGACCAGGCTATGGTGGAACCATTTAAAGTTGTACCAGGATTTGCCAACTCACGATACGAAGCGACTACAGGAGTCAGCATTGGTGAGGAAGAAAATGCAAATGTCAGTCATATTATTAATGAGAGTGTAGCAGGTAATATCAGTTACCAGGATTATGCGTCTCAGTTACAGACTCTAGCTCAACAAGCTCATGATGAAGCTGTCGAAGCTATGGGAACTGCAGAATAATATGTTATCTGATTAAAATGAAAGGAAGATAATCTTGAAATCAAGAAAACTTAAAAAGTTGATAGTAATGAGTTCATTATCAGCTGTTCTTACATTTAATTCCATAGACACACAAGCTACAGAGAGTAGTTCTGATGATACTAATGAATCAACTGAAACAAGTGAACTCTTGAATCAAGATTTCGAAAGTGTAGTCGAAGCTCCCTATTACCAAGTGTTAAGAAGCTGGGAGTCCGAAGGGATGAGAGATGACAGCGATTTTGAAGCTGTCATCTCTCCATCCTCATTTTCAGATTTTGAAGAGACTCAACTCGTTTCTCCAGACCAGTCAGAAGGGTATGGAAGAGATGTTATACGGTTCGAAAATGAAGAATCCGTTTCATTTGAAGTAACCGTCCCTGAAGAAGGGTTATATCATATAGATATGGATTATTATCGTTTAAATGAAGGCTTAATTGATCCGGAACTATCTATTAGAGTGAACGATGAATTACAACATTTTGAAAGCAGACGAATTATTGCTCCCACTTATTGGGAAAATGAAACAGATGATTTTGAAACGAATCGGGCGGGGCATGAATTGGTTCCCAATCAAGTCGCTATTAATGAATGGCAGAACACCCGATTTAATGATCCAAACAATGAAGCATCTGAAGGCTTGTTCTTTTTGCTTTCGGAAGGCGTCAATACCATTACGTTAACCAATGCTAGAGGAAGTATGCTGATGGGAGATATACGTGTTTATGCTTCGAGCCCATTACCTACTTATACAGACTACCTCAATTCTATTGATGCTCAACAAGCTGAAGACTATTTGGAAGTATACGAAGCAGAGTTACCCGCATATAAAAACAGTTCTTATATTAGACCAATTTCTAGAAAAGATGTTAACGTCCATCCATACGATCCTGCCAGACAACTATTAAATGTCTTTGGTGGAGACTCTTGGTCTCGAGGCGGTCAAAGTGTCACATATGAAGTAGAAGTACCTAGTGATGGATTTTACCATTTAACATTTAAAACTTTACAAAATGAAAAACAAAATGTCCCTGTATTTAGAACAATTGAAGTCAATGGCACCATCCCGTTTGAAGAATTGAAGCAATATAGAATGGTAGCCAGCAATGACTGGATGAATCAAACATTAACAGACGAAGAAGGAGAGCCTTATTCAATTTATTTGGAAGAAGGCACCAATACATTAACCTTAACTGCGGATATCACACCGTTAAGCCCTATCGTTAACGGATTAAATGAATTATTACAGGAAGTGAATACACTAGGCTTATCCATCTCAAGGTTAACAGGTAACCAACCAGACCGAAACAGAGACTGGGTAATCAGCGAATTCATACCGGATGTGGAAGATCGTTTTACAGAATGGATTACCCTTTTAGAAGGGTATGCGGAAGAATTAAATACCCTTTACGGAGATTTGGATATCGAAACAACGGATGAAGTCTCTTTAGGACTAATTATATCAACCTTCGAATCTTTAAGGGAAGAGCCCAATCAACTCCCTAATCGATTGAGTGAACTATCAGAGGGAAGCAGTTCGACTACCCAAATGATGGGTGATTTAATTAGTGAACTGCAAAATTCACCTTTATCGATGGACCAACTATTTGTGCATTCAGACGTCAATCAATTACCTGACCCAACGGTCGGCTTCTTCACTCAAGTAGGGAGTAAAGTGAGAGAGTTTGTTGCCTCCTTTACTACACGTACCTTTGATGTAGGTGAAACAGAAGACGATGTACTGGAAGTGTGGGTAGGAAGAAACCAGCAATATGTAGAATTAATGCAAAATATGGTGGATGCTACTTATACAGCAGAAACCGGTCAAGAAGTCATATTATCAGTTATGCCTAATGAGCAGAAATTAATCCTGGCGAACTCTTCAAATCAACAGCCGGACGTTGCATTAGGAGTCAGCGTCGGACAGCCATGGGAATTAGCCGTCAGAGGAGCAGCTTATGACTTGAGACAGTTTGAAGATTTTGAAGAATTCAGTACGAACTTTTCTCCAGGTGCGTTTATGCCGTACATGATTGATGATGCAGTCTATGCGATGCCAGAGACTCAAGATTTTTACGTCCTCTTTTATCGAACGGATATTATGGATCAGTTAAATATACCTATCCCGGATACCTGGGATGATGTACTGGCTATCTTGCCAGAATTACAGCGGTACGGCATGAACTTTTACGTTCCCCTATCCGGATCAGCTGGTATTAAACCCTTCATGTTTACAGCTCCGTTTATTTATCAATTTGGAGGAGACATCTACGCAGAAGATGGCATGAGTACAGCGATTGATTCCGAAGGGTCTGTTCAAGGCATGCAGTTTATGACAGATTTGTATTCTCTCTATAGCTTACCGATAGAAGTCCCTAATTTCTACAATGCTTTCCGTTATGGAGAGCTTCCGATAGGCGTATCAAACTTCCAGACTTATGTTCAATTACTCTCGGCTGCACCAGAGATTAGAAACTCATGGGACATATCGGTTCATCCAGGTGTCGTACAGGAAGACGGCAGTGTCAACCGATCGACTCCAGGATCAGCCCAAAGTGCCATGATATTTAACCAAAGTGATATGCCGGAAGAAGCTTGGGACTTTATGAAATGGTGGCTGTCGGCTGAAACACAGACTGATTTTGCCACGAACTTACAGACTCTTTATGGACCAGAATACATGTGGCACGCGGCGAACTTGAATGCCTTTAGTCAGTTGCCGTGGGATGAAGAACACAAAGAAGTTATCTTAGAGCAATGGGAACATCTTGAAGAAGTACCAAAGATACCAGGCTCTTACATGGTAGAAAGGGAAATCAGTAATGCATGGACAGGAACAGTTTTCTATGATGAAAATGTGCGAGCTTCCCTTGACTATAGTGTGATTACAGCTAATAGAGAAATAACAAGAAAGATGGAAGAATTTAATTACATTGAAAATGGTGAGGTTGTCACGCCCTACCGTGTCCCTCAGTTAGAAACAGTTGAAGAATGGATGAATCAAAATGTTGAAGAGTGATGCAAGACAAGGTGAACTAAGAAAAGGAATGCTGAGAAGTGGAATAGACCGTGTCAAGGAGTATGATGGGATGTCTACTCTCATCTTTTTGGCCCCTTACTTTCTATTGTTTTCAGTGTTTATTGTATTGCCTGTTATTATGGCTATGCTTCTTTCTTTCACTAATTTCGATGCCATACAATTTCCCACATTCGCTGGATTAAGAAATTACGTCAACCTATTGACTCAAGATGAAGTCTTTATGCAGAATGTTTTACCCAACACATTGAAATTTTCAATATTGGTCGGACCGGGAGGCTATGCTTTATCGTTCATTGTCGCCTGGATGTTAGCCCAAATTCCGCATAGACCTCGAACCGTATTAGCTTTAATTATGTACTCACCATCCATGACGGCAGGGGTAGCCATGTCAGTCTTATGGTCGATCATCTTTAGTGGGGATGCGAACGGGTACTTAAACAGTTTGCTTTTACGCTTTAACTTTATCATTGAACCAATTCAGTTTTTACAATCACCCGAATACTTGCTGAACATTATGATTATTATATCTTTATGGAGCAGTATGGGGGTCGGGTTCTTGGCTATGTTATCAGGGATACTGAATATCAACCAAGAGGTCTATGAAGCAGCTTATATTGATGGGATGTCGAATCGTTTTCAAGAAATATTTTATATCACGATACCATCTATGAAGCCACAAATGCTTTTTGGAGCAGTTATGGCCGTCGTTGGTGCCTTCCAAGGCGGGGCCATAGGGGTTGCCTTATCGGGATCTAACCCCACTCCACAAAACGCGGGTCAATTGATGGTGAACCACATTGAGGACTATGGTTTCCTCAGATATGAAATGGGCTATGCAGCAGCCATATCTGTCATGCTACTCTTACTCATCTATACTTTTTCAAGAGTAGCAACCAAATTGTTCGGTGACAATACAAAATAGAGAAGGAGAGTAATAATGGCATCATATCAAGGAAATCAAATCAATCCGAAACGATTTCATAAAAGTCAGTTAAAGTTTTACGCGGTGCTAATTCCGCTGGCCATTATCATGGGTTTGCCGATTGTTTATATTATCAATCATGCATTCAAACCCATCGATGAATTGTTTGCTTTTCCTCCTCGATTTTTTGTGGAGAAGCCGACATGGCAGAATTTTAGAAATTTATTTGAAAGTACGAGTTTAGGGGCAACACCTATGTCCCGATATTTATTCAATAGTATCGTTGTGAGTTTAGTAGTGGTTGTCTTAACCATTATTGTCGCCACTATGGCTGGATACGTACTGTCTAAAAAACAGTTCAAAATGAAAAAGGCATTGACAGAAATTAATACGATTGCCTTAATGTTTGTAGCCACAGCTGTAGCGATTCCCCGATACATTGTGATTGACCAGACAGGATTAATTAACTCGTTCTGGGTACATGTACTACCAGCTTTGGCTATGCCGGTCGGTTTGTTTTTAATCAAACAGTTTATCGATCAAATTCCAGATCAGATGCTTGAGGCGGCTGTCATGGATGGCGCAAATGACTTTCAAATTTATTGGCGAGTTATTCTTCCTATGATTAAACCAGCCATTGCGACCGTTGCTATCTTAGCTTTTCAAGCGACATGGAACAACGTTGAAACATCTGATTTATTTATTAATAACGAAAGCCTAAGAACTTTTGCCTTTTATATGAGTACATTAGCGAGTGACCAGGGAAATGCGGTAGCTGGACAAGGAATTAGTGCTGCTGCTTCGTTAATTATGTTCATTCCTAATCTCATCATCTTTATATTCATGCAAAAACAAGTCATGGATACAATGGCACATTCAGGTATCAAGTAAGAGGAGGGTAAGCAATGGGTCGACTAAGCAAGCTTATAGCTACAACAGTATTACTGGTAATGACACTATGTTTTTTACCTCTCCAGACTGAAGCCAATACAGCTTATCGAACGTATTCCCAGGCACCAAATGGTGAACTAGTCGAAACACAAACGGCTTATGAAGCCTACGATATTTTATACAGCGATGAAATTGGCTCACCAGAAGATTTAGTTATTCAAGACTCAATGGTCTATCTGGTAGATTCAGGCACCAGGCAAGTCGTGATTATGGATATTAATGGAAACATTGAGACCACCTTTGGAGAAGATGTCCTCAGTGATCCAACGGGTATTGCTTTAGATAGTAATCAGAATATTTATGTCGCAGATGGAGCGGCTCGTATGGTCTATAAGTTTTCGGAAGAAGGCGAGCTGCTAGAGGAATTCGGACGACCAGAGGAACCTCTTTTTGGGAGCAATTCCCCTTACATTCCTCGCAAGTTATCTGTAGACATTAGAGGAAATATGTATATTATCGGAGAAGGAGCGACTTCTGGAGTCATCCAACTGAACCCCGATGGTGAATTTCAGGGCTATTACGGAGCAAATGAAGCGCCAACGAATTTTTTACAAGTGATTAGAGACAACATTTTATCCGAAATTCAACAAGCCCGTATTTTTAGAAATGTTCCTCCAGCATCCACTAATATCGACATTGATGACAGAGGGATTGTATATACAGTAACCAATTCCTCGCAAGTGAATGCTGTTAGCAAATTAAATGTGGCAGGAGCGAATATGCTAGGAGAGGACATGTATCAGCCTAATGGAGCAATTGACATTGCGACTGGCTTGTATAACAACTTTTATGTTTTAACTAACGAAGGGATGATTATTGAATACTCCAGTGCGGGAGGACTTCTTTTTATGTTTGGCCGTCGGGATGCAGGGTCTCAGCGTTTAGGGGTTTACAATAACCCATCAGCCATCGCAGTGGATGAGTATGGCACACTTTATGTAGCCGATTCAGAAGCCCAGATTATTCATAAATTAAGAACAACAGAATTTACTGATGAAATACACAATGGACTTGTTTTATACGAAGACGGAAGGTATTCCGAAAGTGAGGAGTATTGGGAAAATGTCATCAATTTAAATCCTTCTTTTACCATGGCTCGCTTTGCTATTGGTGAGTCGTATTTTCAAGGTCAAGAGTACGACAAAGCCTTGGTTTCTTATAGAACAGCGGAAGCTATTCCTGCTTATTCCAATGCATTCTGGGAAATCAGAAACGCTTGGTTTCAAAACCATTTAGGTACGCTACTCTTTATCCTGATTTTAATCTTTATCCTTTATAAAGGGGTTAATGCCTGGTTGAAGAGACAAGGCAAGCGAACTATTCCAAGATATGTTAGAGAGACATTAAGAAAAAGTCCGACTATGGTTGAATTAGGATTAGTCTTTAGAATGTTCAGACACCCTATCGATACATTAGATGACATTCAGAATCTTGATCGTTCATCTGTGAAGTCAGCTACTATTTTGTACGGCATACTCTTAATCCAATTCATATTATTCAATTATTTGACAGGCTTTATCTTTAATTGGCAGTTAACAGAAACCTATAATATCCTTCTATTATCGACAGTCGTCATACTAGGTATGGGCTTACTCATTTCGATGAACTTTATGGTGAGTACTATAACAGAAGGAGAAGGATCTTTTAAAGATGTTTATATTGGAGTCGCTTACTCCTTTGCCCCTGTTATTGTTGGCATTCTACCGGTCATAGCCTTATCTAATGTTTTGACCCTGAATGAGGCTTTTCTGTTTAGTTTCCCTATGCAGGTCATGTTCGGCTATACCTTGTTGCATTTAGTTATATTAATTAGAACCATGCATGATTTCCAGGGCTGGAAAATGATTCAGAATATCTTGCTGACACTGTTCGCAGCCCTTGTGACTGTCGTCATTGCTTATATCATTTACATCTTATTCTTAAACTTATACGACTTTTTCTATTCCGTCATTCTGGAGGTGTTGACACGTGTCTAAAAAAATAATAGCAACATCTCTGATTATCGCTTTGCTGGGATCAGTCAGTTATGTCGCCTTTGCTGAAAATGAAGACGACACTGTTATTTATGAAGAAGTGGATGAAGTAGAGGAAACTGTTTCTGAAGTGGATGAAAATTTACTCGAACAGCCTCATGACGAGAGCACAGTCACCAGTCCCAATCCCAGTCTGGATGGGTTTGAACTGGCAGCTGAAAATGATTCTTTAGCCTTATACGTCGAAGAAGAATCTTTAGCCATCAAGGTAGTGAACAAAGAAACGGATTTTATTTGGAGTTCAACTATTGATAATATTGAAGATGAAAACCTAAACGAAACTTGGCAGAACTTTGTTCGATCCGCTCTATCAGTGGATTACCTAAATCGAACTGACCAGGAAAGAACTGAAACGATACTAGAAGACGATACTCAAATCAATCTAACCTTTACGGATAGAGGATTTGAGGCACACATAGTCTTCCCTTCTGAAATAGAAATGACACTCTTAGTAGAGCTGGAAGAATCAACATTTACTGTCACGATTCCAGATGACCAGATTGTAGAGCCGGAAAATGCACGCCTGACTTCTTTATCTTTGTATCCTTTTATGGGAGCGACAAAGATGGATGAAGTCGGTGGTTATATGTTCATACCCGACGGTCCCGGTTCGTTGATACGGTATGATGATGAATCTGCTCGTATGGATTTTCCGTACCGTGGACGAGTTTACGGTACCGATCAAGGTATAACAACGGGAACGGCTTTATCAGATACACAAGCCCCACACCAAGTCTCTATGCCAGTGTATGGCGTCGTACACGGTGTCGACCAGAATGCTTTATTTACAATCATTGAATCAGGTGAAACCTATAGCGAACTGGTTGCTTATAAAGCAGGCTTGTCGACAGAGTTTAACTGGATTACAACAGAATATGTATTCCGATCGCCTTATCGTCAACCGACGAATAGAAGCGGAACCCAAGCTGTAGATAACTATCAGGCTGATAGAAACACCTTTGACATTGCCCTTCGATACGATGTGCTGATGGAGGAAGATGCCAACTACATCGGAATGGCCCAAAGTTATCAAAGTTATCTAGTTGACATGGGCGTCTTGAATCAAGACTCGAAAGACAATCCTCCTATGCGCATTGAATTCTTAGCAGGAGAGAGAGAACCTGGATTATTATGGAACCGTTACGTAACAATGACTCCTATTATGGATGTCTACAATCATATCCAGACCTTGCATGATGAAGGACTTGAAGAAGCCCTGATTATTTATAAAGGCTGGTATGACGGTGGGAGAACATCGGACTTACCAAATAAGTTCCCTGTCGATAGTCGGGTGGGTAGCCAGAGTGAAGTATTAGCAGCACAGGATCAGTTAGCTGAATTAGGTTTCAACTTGGCTTTCCAGACAGATTACACTAAAGCTTACCGTCAACCGACACGTATTGAAAACAATGAACTGGTTGAACAAATCAATACAAGTAATCTAACGTTATATGAAGACCAGGATGGGGAAATTGATTATTCTTATCTCTTGTTAACGGGTGCGAAAGAATTACTTGAAAGAGATTTGTCGTCTTATGAAGAGTTTGGAATGAATCATTTAGCCCTGATGAATACGCCGAAAGCTTTGTTTTCTTCCTTTAATAGAGGCAATACCTTTACGAGAGAAGAAAATAAAACCCATACCGTTGAACTTATTGAAACAATGGCGGAGTATACAGAAGACTTGCCTGCATTATATGAACCGAATGCTTATCTCTGGCACACAACCAGCCAATATCTAGACATACCTATGTCAGATTCCGGTTATTATTATATGACAGATAGTGTTCCCTTTATGCACATTGTGCTAAAAGGATACGTGGATTATTATGCTCCATTTACTAATTTTCAGCCTAACCAGCAAGAAGGCTTCTTGCGTATGATGGAATACGGAGCGTACCCGTCCTTTTATCTGACAAGTGAAGATCCGTTTTTATTGATTGATACAGCATCTAACAATCTTTACACCTCGCAGTTTGAGAACTGGAAAGATTTGTTGCTTGAGCAGTATGAAGCAGTAAAGGAATTGGATGATGTCGTAGAAGATGCGACTATTGATTTTCGTGAAGTCATCGACGAGGGTGTTGTTGAAGTGACTTATTCTAATGGCGTCACATTACTTGTGAACTACACTCAGACAGCTTATGAGAGTGAATATGGAACAGTCAGTGAATTAGGCTATCTAATCTGGGAAGGAGGAGAATAAAGAATGAAGAAGATATTGAAAAATCAAGAAAATATCGGTTATTTATTTATTCTTCCTTGGGTGATTGGTTTTGTTGTCCTAACAGTCTTCCCCATAGCCTACTCCTTTTATTTGAGTTTCTTTAATGTGACAATTACAACGGATGGGATTCAAACGAGCTCAGTAGGAATGGAAAACTTCCAGCAAGCTCTCACAGGAGATATTGAATTTGTGAACCGCGTCTTAGGATTTTTAAGGGAAATCGTCGTCGCAGTTCCTATCATTGTCATCATAGCGTTAATGATTGCTTTGTTACTGAACCAGGATGTCAAAGGAAAAGGCTTCTTTAGAACAATCTTTTTCCTTCCCGTGATTATCAGTAGTGGACCTGTCTTATCGAAGATGATTGATTTGGACATTGCGACCATCGATGTGATTCAAGACAACATCATCTATGAAGTGATAAGCAGTATGAATAACGCCATGTCCGGTCTCTTTATTTTCATTATTGACAACCTCATTATTCTCCTTTGGTTTTCAGGTGTGCAAATATTAATCTTTATTGCGGCCTTGACGAAAGTAGATAAGAAAGTATACGAAGCAGCCGCCATTGACGGGGCATCGGCCTGGGAAAGTTTCTGGAAGATTACGTTACCTTCTTTATTCCCAATGATTCTCGTCAATATTGTTTATACAACAGTCATGTACTCGGTATCAGGATTAAATCAGATCATCAGTCATATTCAAGGACACATGTTTCAACTTGAAACCGGCTTTGGCTACTCCTCAGCCTTGTCTTGGATATACTTTTTATTGATCGTTATCATACTCGTCGTCTTTACGGTAATAATCAGTCTGTTTAATAAGAGATACACGTAAAGGGAAGGAAGAAAAAAGTGAAAACACTCGAAAGTACCTCAAGAAAAAAGAATACGCGTTTCTCAAAAAGAAACCTTAAAAAAGTGTTCATGGGAACCAACTCTAGAACAGGTCTATTGACAAAGATAGTGACGTATTCTCTGTTGATAGCGGTTGGCTTTGTCTTCCTTTACCCGATTATTTATATGGTTTCAAACGCGTTTAAAGACTTAGGAGATCTGCTTAACTCGTCCGTTAACTGGATCCCCACACAGTTTTATACAGAGAATATTGAAAGAGCCTATGATGTACTCAATTATATTCCGTCTTTACTCCAAACAGCAATCGTGGCTATCTTGCCGTCCATTCTTCAAATGCTGCATGGGGCAATCGTAGGGTACGGATTTGCTCGATACAACTTTAAAGGGAACAAAATACTGCTCATGCTCGTGATCAGTACCTTTGTTATTCCGCCACAGGTAACCGTCATTCCGCGTTACATTTTATTTAACGAACTCGGTTTACTTGGGAGTATTGCATCGTACTTGATTCCTGCCGGATTAGGACAAGGAATCAACAGTGCCATCTTTATTTTAATCTTTTACCAAACATTTAAAACCATTCCGGTGACGCTGATTGAAGCTGCCAGATTGGATGGAGCTGGGGAATTTAAGATATTTATGAAAATTGCTATTCCAATGGCTACATCAGCCTTTATCATCAGCTTCCTCTTTTCACTTGTTTGGTATTGGAATGAAACATACTTGGCTTCTATTTACTTTGGGGGTGAACTCACGACCTTGCCACTCGAATTGCAACGATTCGTTGCCCAATACAATAGTATGTTTGCGGGAGCGAATGCCGATGGAATAGGGGGCATAAACGAAGCCATTGAATTAGCCGCTACACTGCTTTCAATCTTGCCATTACTTGTTATCTACTTTATTTCACAAAAATGGTTTGTTGAAAGTGTCGACCGTTCAGGAATTACAGGAGAATAAAAAGGAGATTGTATTATAAATGGATAAGCATGACATACTAGAACTAGAAATGAAAGCAAGTTTTGACTTCTTTTGGAAAGAAGCCGTAACCGATCCAGATAGCCCGGCTTATGGATTAATACGCGACGGAAATGGACCGAATGACGCGAATCGAGCAAGTATTGCGTCTGTCGGTTTCGGACTCAGCGCTATTGTTATCGGAGTCGAAAAAGGCTGGATTACGAAAGAAGAAGGGCACGAGCGTGCTTTAGGAACTTTGAAAACGTTCTGGTATAACGTGGAAGAATTAAATGGATTCTTTTTCCATTTCTTAGATATGAAAACAGCCGAGAAATACGAAAATGACTATGATGTCGCTTCTATTATTGATACCTCACTCTTTTTAAATGGAGCCATCACAGTAGCGGAATATTTCGGTAGAGAAGTCTACGACTACTTTGACAAAATTTATAAACGTGTAGACTGGACGAAGTACTATGATGAAGAACGCAATTATTATTACATGGGGTATAAAGAAGAAACAGGTGGAACGGGTCAATGGGACCATTATGCCGAGCAACTGATGCAGTATATCCTAGGAGTCGGCTCACCGACTTATGCTGTTCCGGCTAAAATTTATGACGGCTTTGATAGGCCGAAACGGGAATACAAAGACTATACATTTTACTCTGCCCCACATAATCCCATGTTCATTCACCAGTACTCGCATGCCTGGTATGACTTTAGGAATGTCGTGGATGCGGACGGTGTGAACTGGTTTGATAATTCAGTTCAAGCAACCAAAGCCCAAAGACAGTATGCGATAGACAATAAAGATAAACGACCGTCTTATAGTGAGAAAGCTTGGGGGTTCACAGCTTGTGACGGACCAAGAGGCTATCACGCTCACGGTGCACCGGCATGGGATAGAGAAGGGAATCCCGTTGAAAATGACGACGGGACGATAGCTCCAACAGCGGCACTCGGCTCCATTATCTTTACGCCAGAAGAGTCTTTGGATGCCTTGGAGTATTTTTACAAAGAAGTCCCAGAGTTGTGGAGTGAATACGGCTTTTTAGACTCTTATAATGCTGAAGGAGAAGAGTTATGGGTAGCTGAACGAGTCATTGGAATCGATAAAGGTGCCGGCTTATTGATGCTGTTCAATTACCAAAGTCACTTATTGTATGATCTGTATATGAATAATGAATATGTTAAAAAAGGAACAGAATTACTCAACTGGACACAGCAGAGCTAACCTTATAAATGACGTACAACCAGCACTCAGTAGATAGTTTATTTGCTGAGTGCTTTTTTACAAATTAAGGAGTGGAAGAGTGAAACTTTTATTCATAGATGTTGACTCATTGAGACCAGACCATATGGGGTGTTACGGGTATCGTCGCAATACAACACCAACAATTGATAAACTAGCTGAAGAAGGGGTACGATTTACAGAATACTACACTTCTGATGCCCCATGCATGCCTTCGCGAACAGCTTTAGCCACAGGTAAAATGGGGATTCGAACCGGTCTCGTCAATCATGGTGGTGAAGCGTCAAGGTTAAGGATTTCTGAACAAAACTTGGATTTTAAAGATGATTTATTTCAATACAGTTTAGCTGGAATTTTCCGGCAAAAAGGAATGGAAACGACATTAATCAGCACTTTTGCTGAACGCCATTCAGCTTGGCACTTTAACGCCGGGTGGAATACTGTCATAAATAACGGGAAATTAGGCGATGAGATTGCTTCTGAAGTTAATCCGGATGCTCTAAAATGGTTGAGAGAAAATGGTCAGAAAGAAGATTGGGTATTGTATGTCAATTACTGGGACCCTCACACGCCATACAGAACACCGGAGGAATACGGTGAACCTTTTAAAAACGATCCCTTACCGGAATGGTTAACTGAAGAGAAACTAAAAAAAGATAGAGAACTCGTCGGTCCGCATTCGGCGAGGGAAGTGGATATGTACTGGAATAAGCCAATTGACAAATGGCCGAGACATGTATCGGAACTGAAAGATATGGCTGATATGCGTCAGCTTATTGACGGATATGATACAGGCGTGCGCTACATGGATGACCATGTCGCTGAACTCATCGAAGAATTGGAAAGACAAGGCATTAAAGATGAGGTAGCGATTATCATTACAGCGGATCACGGAGAAAATCTGGGAGAATTAGGCATTTATGCGGAACACGGAACGGCGGACAAATATACTTGTAATATCCCCATGATTATCAAATATCCTGGTAATAAAAAGGGACACGTGGATCATGAGTTGCATTATAGTTTAGATTTGCTTCCGACATTAGCTGAATTATTGGATGTTGAAGCCAGTTCTGATTGGGATGGCCAAAGTTTTGCTAATACCATATTGGAAGGAAAGAAAAATGGACGAGAGGCTTTAATCATCAGCCAAAATGCTCACGTGTGCCAGAGAAGTGTGCGATTCAAGGATTGGTTATACATTCGAACGTATCATGATGGTTATCATTTGTTTGATAAGCATCAGTTGTTTAACCTGAAAGAAGACCCTCATGAAGAACACAACAGAGCTGATGACTACCCTGAAGTAGTCAAAGAAGCAACTGTATTATTACAGGACTGGCATGATGAGATGATGAGTAAAATGAATGAGCCTCACGATCCGATGTGGACGGTGTTAGGAGAGGGCGGTCCTTTCCATGCCAATGGCCATTTGGAGATGTATACCAATGAACGCTTAATCCCTACTGGAAGAATAGAAGCAGCAGAAAAATTAAGCCAAAGACATCCGCACGAATTCTCATAATGACCAGAGGAACCCGTCATTATCGGAAAGAAGAGTGATATAATAAAATAAATAAAACGGGAAGGCAAGTGGAAAAATGGTTGGAATTAGAGATATAGCAAAAGAAGCTGGAGTATCCATTTCGACAGTATCTTACGCACTGAATGGCAGTCCGAGAGTGAGCGATAAAACGAGAGATAAAATCGTGGAAATCGCTAATAATTTAAATTACATTCCGAATATGGCTGGACAGAATTTGCGTAAGCAAAAGACCGATATTATAGCTGTTCACATAGCCTCGTACCAGGGAGCATTCTATGGGGATTTGCTACAAGGTATGCATGAAAAAGCTACAGAGTACGGCTTAGAGCTCATTGTCTGTTCTGGGAAACGTTCGCGTCTATTGCTGCCACAGCGCATGATTGACGGCATATTAGTTATTGATAATACCTACTCAGATGAAGAGTTATTAAAGTATGCTAAATTAAATTACCCTATTGTTGTTCTGGACAGAGATTTAAGACACGAAAATATTCGGAGTGTTCTACTAGATAATACAACGGGTACAAAAGAAGCGATGCACTCTTTTAAACGGGATGACATTGAACAGGTTCTCATTCTTTCTGGACCGAAGAATAACTTTGATAGTCAAGAAAGGTTAGCGGCAGCCATGACTGTGGCTAAAGAAGAAGGGTACGCTATTGAAGTCGTTGAAGGAAACTTCACGGCAGAATCCGGTTATGCAGCAGCTAGTCAGATTCAATGTAAAGAAGGAGAGCGCCTAGGTATTTTTGCTTTAAATGATGAGATGGCCCTTGGGGCTTATAATTATTTTAAAGAGGTAGACGGAAATATTGGAGAAGATATTATTATCAAAGGGTTTGACCAGAGTGAGATCACTCAGTTTCTGACTCCACCGATTCATAGTGTGTCTTATTCGCAGAGAGAATGGGGCGGTAGAGGTGTGGAGACTTTAATGAAGCTGATTCTAGAAGAGCCAGCTGAAAACTCAATCATTCCAACGTATTTTAGTTAAGGAGTTTATAGACAGATGACTTGGTGGAAAAAAGCAGTGATTTATCAGATTTACCCGAGAAGTTTTCAGGATTCAAATGGAGACGGGATAGGTGATATTCCGGGCATAATTAGTCGCTTGGATTATTTACAGCATTTAGGCATTCGAGCAATTTGGCTGTGCCCGGTATATGCGTCACCTAATGATGATAACGGGTATGATGTCAGTAATTATCTGGCTATCCATCCGGACTTTGGAACAATGGATGACATGGACCGGTTAATAAAGGAAGCCAGGAAACGAGATATTCGTATTATTATGGATTTAGTAGTCAATCATTCTTCGGATGAACACCAATGGTTTATTGAATCGAAGTCCAGCTCGGACAGTCCTTACCGTGATTATTATGTATGGAGAGACCCAGTGGATGGGAAGGAACCAAATGATTTGCAATCTTTCTTCGGTGGTTCGGCCTGGGAGTTTGATGAAGACAGTGGTCAATACTATCTTCATTTATTCAGTAAGAAACAACCGGATTTAAACTGGGAAAACAAAGACATGCGTATGGACACGTACGACATGATTAAAACCTGGTTGGACAAAGGCATTGGTGGGTTTAGACTAGATGTGATAGACCTCATTGGTAAAAAGCCGGATGAGAAAATATTGGGTAACGGTCCGAAGATGTTTGACTATATTGAAGAGATGAACCGTGAGTCCTTCGGTCAATATGATGCGATGACTGTAGGAGAAATTTGGGGAGCACGGCCGGAAAATGCTGCCGATTATGCCGACCCAAATAAGGACCGTTTTTCTAAAGTGTTGATGTTTGAACATTTAACATTAGATGAAGAACCAGGAAAAGCGAAATGGGATTTAGCTGAATTAGATTTTATCCAATTGAAAAAAGTGTTCAATCATTGGCAGACTAACATGCCTGAAGTAGTATGGACGGGTTTGTTCTGGAATAACCATGATACCCCTCGTATTGTATCCCGATTTGGCAATGATGGAGAGTACCGAGAAGAGAGTGCGAAGATGCTGGCTATCCTTTTACATATGATGAAAGGAACCCCTTATATTTATCAGGGCGAAGAAATAGGGATGACGAATCATCCGATATCTGATATTTCTCAAGCCAGAGATATTGAAACACTTAACCTATATCATGAACGGCTGAACCAGGGTTACAGCAAAGAGGATATCTTCCGATCCATTCATGCGAAAGGAAGAGACAATGCGCGTACTCCGATGCAATGGGAAGCATCTGAACAAGGAGGATTCACCACAGGTTCGCCTTGGATAGATGTGAATGAGAATGTCACGCAGGTGAATGTAGAAAGTAACTTAGACGATCCGAGTTCTGTCTTTCATACGTACCGCAAGCTTATTCAGTTAAGAAACGAGCACCTCATTATAACCGAAGGAGACTTTGAATTAGTAATGGGGGACCATCCGCAGATATTTGCTTACGAACGGTCTTACGAGGGTCAGACATGGTTGGTGGTCGCAAACTTTAGTGATACGGTATGTGAAGTGAATTTCTCAGAAAATAAAGCAGCCTCTAAGGTTATCCTATCAAATACAGGTAAAACAGATTATGATTTATCCCATGTGCGATTAGAGCCTTATGAAACATTTGTTGTCGAGAAATAAAAAATCGTTAGTGAGTAGTCTGCTCACTAACGATTTTTTTGTTTTAAGCGACAGCTTAGAGAAACAGGGAAGTGATCGGATGGGTAATACCCGTTGAATTTATCGGTTAACGTTTCTGTCTTGATGACTTCTACATGCTCATTAATAAAGATGTAATCAATCTTTACCATGTCTTCCCATTTAGGAATATAGTCAAAGGTGACGAGTGTACACGTCACATCTGGCCCAATCTGATGCGGGGATTCTAATTCAGCATCACGCATGACATGGGATAAAGTGTCGTAAAAGCGTTCCTGTCTCTCACCATTGAAGTCACCTGTGAGAAAAAGGGGCTCGTCTCTATTTAATGCCTTTACTTTTTCGGCGATTAATTCAGAAGACTTGTGCCTTGCTTTTTCACTGGTATGGTCAAAATGAGTATTCAGGACGGTCAGTGTTTGACCTGTTTCTTTCATTTTTAAGCGGGCGAGTGTATAAATCCTCGGGTAAGCCGCATCCCATTCTTCTGCTTGACTGTTAACTTCTCCAGAGGGAGACAGCCAATAGGTTTGCGTTTCTAGCAATTCAAACAGATCCGTCTTAAACAGAATAGGGTTGTACTCGGCCTCTTCATCACTCGATCGTTTTTGCCCAACGGCTTGGTAACCAGGAAGAGCTGCTAAATCCTCTAGCTGGTTTTCTCGAGCTTCTTGAATGCCAATTATATCCCAATTATGAGTATCTATCAGTTGTTTAATGTAAGGAAAACGACTAGCCCATCGGAAGCGACTGCCTTCAGGTCCATCATCATGAGTATCTGTTCGAATGTTGTAGGTGGCAATTGTTAACGTGTCAGTCATTCTATATCACTTAAGTCCTCCCCGTTGGTGGCGGTGACTTGTTTCATCCAGTAAAAACTCTTCTTCGGAATGCGGCGAAGGTCTTTCAAGTCGTGGTTTTCACGGTTCACGTAAACCATACCGTAACGCTTACGCATGTCACCTTGTGAGCTCAGAATATCGATTAATCCCCATCCCAGATAACCCAGACACTCGACACCGTCAATAAGAATAGCGTCTTTCATCGCCTGAAGATGGTCTCGGTGGTAGGCAATACGGTAATCGTCCTGGATATACTCATCTTCCGGAAGCTCCTCAATGACGCCAATCCCGTTCTCAATCGGAAATAAAGGCAGACGGTAACGGGCATACATATCACGCATCATTAAACGGAAAGCGATTGGGTCAATTTGCCAGTTCCATTCTGTGCGGTCCAGATGTGGGTTTTCTTCTCCACCGTATTTAGGATAAGAGGTAATCGGTGCATCCTCTGGGATGTCGCGTCCGTTGATGACATTACTGGAATAGTAACTGAAAGCGAGCCAATCAATCTTCATCTTCTTGATTTCTTCTAAATCCTCTTCACCCATTTCCGGAGTCCAGCCTCTGTCTTCTAAATAAGTCGTAAAGTAAGCCGGATACTCTCCGTGAGTAAAGGTGTATAAGAACGCATGATTCGTAAAGTCATCCAGCAAGTCAGCTGCTAGAGTATCTTTCGGATGAGATGACGCCGGGTAGTAGGGACTATAAGCAATCATCCCTCCGATTTCACAATCCGTTGTCTCGTGCAAATAATTCGCAATTTTTGCATGTGCGACCATAGCATGATGCTGAATCTGGTACATGCCTTTCTCACTGAACTCAGTGTTCAGGACGCCGCCGACTCGGAAAGAAATGCCTGGATTCGCAAAGAGGTCGTGTTCGTTGAAGCTTAACCAGTATTTTACTTTATGCTTGTATCGGTCAATGACCAGTTTTCCGTAACGCACGAAGGCTTCCATGACGTTTCTGGATAAGAACCCGTCGTATCTTTCAGCTAAAGCTAAAGGCATGTCGAAATGGTAGAGACAGATCATCGGCTCGATGCCACGTTCAAGCATGGCATCAATGAATCGGTCGTAGAAGGCCAGTCCTTCATCATTGACTTCGCCATCTCCATCTGGAATAATCCGTGACCAGGAAATCTGGAAACGATACGCATTCATTCCCATTTCTTTCATTAAATCGAAATCTTCTTCATACCGGTGGTAGCTATCTGTAGCAACCGACCAATCCGATGTGTGCTCTCCTGCTTCTCGAATATCGTAAACGGAAGGGCCTTTGCCTCCTTCATTAACAGCGCCTTCTGTCTGCATGCTCGACACAGAATTGCCCCACAAAAAGCCTTCTTTCAAACGTTTGGTCATGTTATGTCCTCCTATAAGTATATATCTATTTTTAAGTGTAAGTGCTTTCCAAAGTGAAGTCAATGCACCAGAGAGGATTGAAACAATTAAAATAATCTTTACAAAAAAATGATTTTGGATTTATTTAGACAGTATATATAAGAGGAGGGATGGCCATGAGAGAGAAACCGATGCTGTTAAAACTATATGAAACTTTAGATTGTTTGGGTGCTTTATCGCAAGAGAATCAAGGCTACTTGTCAAACTTAAGGAAAGGGTATGAAGGGGAGAGGAGTGTGGATGAACTGTTTGAGCGATTAACATGCCCTCATCTATACTTGGCAGACCGCTTGTTAGAAACGAACAGGCAAACTTTTCAATTGGACTCGGTACTGATTACCGGAAAGGGCGTGTTTCTCTATGAGATTAAAAACTATGGTAGTGTAAAAAGTTTTATGAAAAAACAAGAAAAAAAGAGAAATACTTCCTCTGATTAACATAAGTGGGAGTA
>NZ_BAAACW010000077.1:4536-21108 GCF_039521845.1 Alkalibacterium iburiense | reverse complement strand
ATAATTTTTTATAAGAAGTTTCAATAACCGCAAGGGTTAAACCTGGATATTCAACTGCAAAACTTGAGTTATAACTCGCCCTTAGGAAAGCTACTTTTAGTCGCAAATGACCATAGTCTCATTGGCTTATGGTATGAAAAACAAATGTACAAAGAAAAAATGATGCCTAAAGAGATGAAAGAAACGGATAATCATCCGATACTCAAAACAGCTACATATTGGTTGGATGATTATTTCGCAGGAGAAAAGAGTGATAGCTCAAACTTACCCCTTAATCCAGAAGGGGGATCCTTCAGAAAATTGGTGTGGAGTATTATATCTGAAATTCCTTATGGAAAAGTCCAAACCTATGGTGAAATTGCAAAAGAGGTTGCTAAAAGACTAGGAAAAGAGACCATGTCTGCGCAGGCTGTAGGTGGGGCAGTCGGGCATAACCCTTTATGTATTATCATTCCATGCCATCGAGTCGTTGGTTCTAACGGAAGCTTAACCGGCTATTCCGGGGGGATTGATAAGAAAATAATACTACTCGAACACGAAGGAGTCGAGCTTTCCAAATACATCATTCCCCAAACAGGAACAAGAAAGTAAAAGGTACTAAGGAAATATAATAGGACTTTTCATTCATTGAGTAAATGTTTTCCATGAACAGCCATTAATTAATAGGCATCTGTATTAAATACCTATGAGTTTGAACTGTCTTTTTTGACACTATTATAAAAAACTTTAATAAAGGTAAAAACTATAAAGGTAATGGCTATAATTCCTAGAGATATAAGTATATTTTCTATGACTACGGCAATGAATAAACCTCTACCTGCTAAAAAGACTAGTATAGAAACGATTAAAACTCTAAAAATCTTATGTAATCGGTTATCTGATTTCATAGACCTGTCACCTCCTCAAGAGGAATATATCATAGAAAGATTATCACATCAATTTCTATTTGCTTATAGATAGCGTATGTTGTCTTTGAAGCAAATCAAATAATGTCAAAAAATAGTGATAATCTACTGTATTGAATATCTTTTTGTTTAGATAAACATTATAAATGAGACTATGGATTGTAATTTTAATTAAGTGGAGGATATGAAATGAATAAATTTGGGTGGGCTTACATTGGAGCTGGGGGCATCGCTCACGGAACAGCCAGTGAATTAGTGCAAACGGAAGATAATAAAATTGTCGCGGTATGGAATAGAACACGCTCAAAAGCAGAGGATTTTGTGAAGAAATACGGGGGAGTCGTTTATGACACACCTGAAGAAGCGATTAAGGCAGCAGGTGTGGAGGGTGTTTACGTCAATGTCAATGGAGATCAGCATTCTTATTTCACCAGACTAGCCCTAGAGCTTAAAAAAACAGTGCTTTGGGAGAAACCTTTTACCTTTAATGCTAAAGAAACAGAAGAGATTTTTGATTTCGCCAAAGAACAAAATGTGTATGTATCCGAAGCGATGTGGACCTGGCATAATGAAACAGCATTGAAAGTCAAAGAATGGATTCAGTCAGGCAAAATCGGTGATATTGTCTCTGTAGACAGCGCTTTTGCCGTACCGTTATTAGACCACACAGACAATCCTCGATTGACTAAAAGAGACATGTTGGGCGGGGCATTAATGGATTTAGGTGTGTATAATATCAGATATTGTTATGAACTCTTCGGTATGCCGGAATCCATAAAGTGTGATGCGGTGATGTATGAAGTCGATCATGAAGAAGACATTGTTTTTACCTATCCAGATTTTAAAGCACGGATGCATGTGTCGATGATTCGTGATAACGGCCATTATTTTGAAATAAAAGGAACCAAAGGCTCTATATCTGTTCCACATTTTTATGCAGCAAAGAAAGCGATACTGAAAACAGATGAGTTTGAAGAAGTGTTTGAACTCGATGTGTTACTGTATGGTGAGCAATTTTCTAAATGTAGCTAAAGAAATCCGTGCAGGTAAGAAAGGAAGGAGAAAAGATTTCAGCCCAAAGTACCATAGAGGTCATGTCCTTATTGGATGAATGCCGTCGTCAAATGGGCTTGGTATACCCACAGGAAGAAAATGAAAACAGTAAGTAACATCTAATCAGACAAAAACAGTTTCGATTCACTGTTATTAATGGTAATCTTGTAGGTAGAGAAAACTTATAAGACACAAAGGAGAATGACAGTGAGATTTATTTCATGGAATATTGACTCATTAAATGCCGCTTTAACCAGTGATTCAGCTCGTGCCTTATTAACACGGGATACACTGGATACGGTCAGATCTTATGATGCCGATGTTATTGCGATTCAAGAAACAAAATTACCCCGAACGGGTCCATCCAAAAAACATATGGATAGTTTAAATGAAAAGTTTCCAGATTATGAAGTTGTTTGGAGATTATCAGAAGAACCGGCCAGAAAAAGTTATTCTGGGACCATGTTTTTATATAAAAGCCACTTAAATCCTATTGTCACGTTTCCGGAAATCGATGCGCCAGACACGATGGATTCTGAGGGACGTATCATAACGCTTGAATTTGACGATTTTTACTTAACTCAAGTCTACACACCGAATGCCGGTTCAGGTCTGGTTCGATTAGAAAAAAGACAAGAATGGGATAAGAAATATGCGGATTATTTATCTTCTCTAGATGAAAAGAAACCCGTTATTGCAACAGGAGACTTTAATGTGGCGCATAAAGAAATTGACTTGGCTAATCCTAACAGCAATCGCCTGTCAGCCGGTTTTACCGATGAAGAGCGTGAAGGGTTTACTCAGTTGCTGGATAGAGGCTTTACTGATACATTCCGTTATCTTCATGGGGATGTTACAGGAATTTACTCTTGGTGGAATCAGCGAGCTAGAACAAGTAAAGTAAACAATTCAGGATGGAGAATTGATTACTGGTTAGTGAGTGACCGCTTAGCGGATAAAGTATTGAAATCTGAAATGATTGATTCTGGACCTCGTCAAGATCATACCCCTCTACTGTTTGAAATTGACTTAACTTAATATATTCTTATAAAGACTTCCTTAAGTTTGATGAGGCCACTGAAAAAGTCCGATTTTCCCGAAAATGAAAATCCTATAAAAACTCATTCCCAAAAAAGAGTTAATTTTAGCTGATAAAGTGGTGGGAACTATGCTTATTATCAATGGTTTCACCTACGAAAGTGGGAGAAAGAATTTTCCGGATTTTCAAATTCAAATTTTTAGTCACTTTTTCAGTGGCCTCAAGTTTGATTAGGAAGTCTTTTATTGTTATGGCTTTTAAGGGTTAGTGAATAAATAATGTCGTTTGTTAAGCAAGTGTTGACAAAACAAAGAGATTCTATAAAATAGATAAAGTTGAATAGTTAGTAAAACTTACTATTAAGAAGTTCAGTATGATAAAATATGTTCTGGTACCAAGAACTTATATAAATAATTCAATGACACCTGACTATTGAAAGGATTTTTAATTATGAAAGAAAACTTTTGGAAGGAATTACCTAAACCATTTTTCATCTTAGCTCCGATGGAAGATGTAACAGATGTTGTATTCAGACATGTGATAAGCGAAGCAGGCAGACCGGATGTGTTTTTCACTGAGTTTACGAACACAGTGAGTTATTGTCATCCTGATGGACGAGACAGTGTGAGAGGACGACTAACCTTTACAGCAGATGAACAGCCCATTGTAGCTCATATATGGGGAGACGAACCTAAGTATTTTCGTGAAATGAGCATTGGAATGGCTGAAGAAGGCTTTAAAGGAATAGATATCAACATGGGATGTCCCGTACACAATGTAGCGGCTAAAGGAAAAGGGAGCGGCTTAATTCGTCGGCCAGAAGTTGCAGCAGAAATCATTGAGGCAGCAAAAGCTGGCGGTTTACCTGTTAGTGTCAAAACGCGATTAGGTTACGTTGAGTTAGATGAGTGGCGTGAATGGCTGACTCATTTACTTAAACAAGATATAGTCAATTTGTCCATTCATTTACGTACACGAGCAGAAATGAGTAAGTTTGATGCTCATTGGGAACTTATTCCAGAAATTGTAAAGTTGAGGGATGAAATTGCTCCAGAAACACTGCTGACTATAAATGGAGACATTCCTGATAGAAAAACAGGAATGGAACTAGTAGAAAAATATGGAGTGGATGGCATCATGATAGGACGTGGTGTGTTCACTAATCCATTCGCATTTGAAAAAGAAGCCAGAGAACACACAAGTGAAGAGATGCTCGGCTTGCTCCGAATGCATTTGGATTTGTTTGATCAGTACTCTGTAGCAGATGGGCGATCATTTAAACCGCTCAGAAGATTTTTCAAAATTTATATCCGTGATATGCGAGGAGCAGCTGATTTAAGAAATAAACTGATGGATACTGAAACCACTGATGAAGTACGAGTGTTACTCGACGAATTTGAAGCCAATCACCTTATGGCTGAAAGAGAAGATAAAGTATCTGTTTAAAAAGAAATAAAGCTAAAAAAAGACTTGGCTGACCGCTTGATATGCTCCCCCTAAAGTAGACACTGTAAAAAGTAAAACTACTTTAGGGGGAGTTTTTATGCGTTCAAACAGTAAACATACCATTGAAGAACTTGAAAGGTACATTGAAATGTATTTAAGTAATAGGAAAAGTTATAAGGAATTATGTGATGATTACGGGCTGATACTGAGTGAATCGGTCTTTGGCCAAAAAGTCTTGAGATATCAGGCCAACGGTCTTAAAGGTATTCAGTCAAGGTTGAAAAACAACCATTATACTAAAGACTTTAAAAAGACTGTAATTAATGAACACATTATTGAAGGCATTCCTATCAAACAATTAGCTCGTAAATATAATATTCCTGCTCATTCAACTGTCAGCAACTGGATAATGAAGTATACTAAAGGGGAAGAAATTAGGAGTTATACTCCAAAACCCGAGGTGTATACGATGAAAGGTCAGAAAAAATCACAAGAAGAAAAGATTGAGATTGTCAAAGCTTGTTTAGCCAATCGTTTGTCTTATAAAGATACGGCTGAAAAATATCAAGTGTCTTACAATAACGTCTATTCATGGGTGCAAAAGTACCAAAAACATGGTCCTGACGGACTCATTGATGGACGCGGACGTGGAAAGCCGGACACCATTCAGACTACTGAAGAGAAATTGCGCGCGGAAATGGCGGCTTTAAAAGCTCGTAATGAATACTTGGAAACGGAGAACGCTGCCTTAAAAAAGTTGGACGAAGTGGAAAGAGAGTTGATGTCACGCAAACGAGGTATGAAGCGGAATACCAAACGATCAAGAAACTACAAAAGGAATTTTAAAGCAAAGGATGGATTGAATAGTCCATTTGATAGACGAGTTTAAAGCCATCCTATCTACCGTATACCCAAGTTTATTTTGTATATGAAATTATTTTTTGCTCTTCATAGTAAAGAAATGACTAGTAGAGAAAAACTCAATATATAAAGTTTAAATAGAAAAACAAAAAGCACAAAATCTTCCTTGACTTACTTGTTTGAAGTGCTAAAATTTAATAATGCTTATTGACCACTGTCTGTGCAGTGGTTTTGTTTTTTTATAGAAGGAGGTTCTTCAGTGTTATATGTATGGAGTTATGTTAGAAAACATAATAAATTACTGGCTTTAAACTTATTTGGAGCAATATGTTTTGTTTTAGTGAATCTAGGTCTACCCACTATACTGGCACAAATTATAGACGATGTATTGGTCAGCCAAGATACTCAGCGTCTTTATTTTCTAATTTCTTTAATGGGAATTTTAATCGTGTTCGGTTTGTTAGGAAACATCGTATTAACTTATGCGTCCAGTCGCCTGACTAATGAAACGACCAAAGACATGCGAAATGATTTATACGACAAAATAAATGAATTTTCGCATGAAGAATATGAAAAAATCGGGGTATCATCGGCTGTGACACGCATAACGAACGATGCCTTTGTCATTCTCCAGTTTGTAGAAATGGTTCTGCGAATCGGATTTTATACACCCCTCATGTTTATCGGAAGTATTATCTTGATTATTTCAACGAATCCTTCCTTGTCGTGGATTCTCCTGACTGCTTTCCCCATGATTCTAGTTGTGATTTACTGGATTGCAAAAACATCGGGTCCTTTATCCCATAGAATGCAAAAACTATTAGATCGGTTAAATACCTATTCTCGAGAAAATTTGACAGGCTTACGGGTAATTCGCGCATTTGCGCGAGAAAAATATCAGGAAGACAAATTCGCTACTGTAAATGGGGACTATATGAATACAGCCCAGTCTTTACATAAGCTTATGGGCTCTGCGATGCCATTATTTAATCACATAATGATTCTGGTTGTTTCGCTTATCTTTGTCTTTGCTCTCGAACCGATCAACTCAGGTACTATGCAAGTGGGCACATTAGTTGCTTTTGTCGAGTATGCTTTCCATGCTCTGTTTTCAGTCTTAATGTTTTCGCAAATATTTATGATGTATCCGCGTGCCAATGTTTCTGCAAAACGACTTAAAGAAATACACGATATGCCGATTTCTATTACAAGTAAACCAGGTGCCATAAAAGAGACACGCACTCATGGCTATATTGAGTTTGATGAAGTTTCTTTTGCTTATCCAGGAGAAACTGAAAATCCAGTCCTTTATAATATTAATTTCAAAGCAAAACCTGGAGAAATTATTGCATTCATTGGAAGTACAGGGAGTGGAAAATCAACCCTTGTTCAGTTAATTCCTCGGTTCTTTGATGTGACTTTTGGGAAGATTATCATTGATGGCGTAGATGTGAGAGATTATGACTTAGATGCCCTAAGAAGTAAAATAGGGTTTATATCCCAACGGGCTCTTCTTTTTACTGGGACGATTGGGAAAAATCTTCGGTTTGGGAAAGATGATGCGACTGATGATGAATTAACTAGCGCATCAGATGTGGCTCAAGCCCGAGATTTTATTGAACGGATGAACAAAAAGTATCATTCCTATTTAAGTGAAGGTGGCAGTAATTTATCCGGCGGACAAAAACAACGTCTGTCGATTACCCGAGCCATCGTCAAGCAACCAGACATTTATATTTTCGATGATAGTTTTTCAGCGTTAGATTATAAAACAGATGCTGAAGTCAGACGTCGGCTGAGTGAAATAACAAAGGAATCAACTGTTATTATAGTTGCTCAGCGTATTTCGAGCATTAGAAATGCTGATCAAATCATTGTCCTTGAAGAAGGAGAAATAAAAGGCCGTGGCACGCATGATGAATTGATGGCTACTAATGACATCTACCAAGCGATTGCGGCATCCCAATTAAAAGAAGAACAGGGGGATCTTAATGATTATTAAAACACCTAATAGAAATGGCTCTATCATTGAAAGCTTTAAGTTAATTTGGCCTTACTTTGAAAACTATAGAGGGCGTTTACTATTTTCATTATTCCTTGTTTCTCTTCAAGTTATAACCAATGTACTGGAGCCCTTTATCTTTGGTCTCATTATTACTGAGATAGCATCGAATGTGTTGGATATGATAAATGGTGTACCAGGAGCAGGATTAAATTACTCCTATATTTATACTGTTGTTGCCATTTATTTCATTCGAGGGCTTGTCAATCAAGTATCAGGGTTTGGCTCAAACTATTATATGACTGAAGCTGTACAGAACATGACCTTTGATTTGCGTAAAGACATTACTTCAAAAATGAATCGCCTTCCAGTATCTTATTTTGATGGCCATCAGTTTGGGAACATATTAAACAGAATTACCAATGATGTAGATACAATCTCCAATGCTTTTCAGGTATCTTTACTTCAAGTCTTTAATGCTGTGTTGCAATTGATTTTTGTTATCATCATGATGCTTTGGATACAATGGCAGTTTGCATTAGTGATGGTGGTGGTTATCCCCCTTTCAGGTGCAATTGCTAAAATCATTATGAATAAATCCCAGGAGCATTTTAAAGAACAAGCCGATGTTCTTGGAAGAATGAACGGATTTGTGCAGGAAAACCTAACAGGATTCAGTGAAATAAAATTATACGGGAGAGAATATCAGTCAAGCGAAGAATTTCGTACGATAACAGAAAGACTGAATCAAGTTGGATTCAAAGCCAGCTTCATTTCGGGCTTAATACGTCCTCTCATTACGTTTGTGGCTCATGCCGCGTATATGGTTATTGCTTTATTCGGTGGGTTACTCACCTTAGCTGGGCGTTTGACTATAGGTAACTTACAGGCTTTTACTCAATATGTCTGGCAGATTAATCAACCCATGCAAATGCTCTCTCAATTGTCGGGTTTAATTCAAAGTGCCTCTTCTTCTATTAGCCGTGTATTTGAGTTATTGGATGAAGAAGACGAAGTTCAAGAATACAGTGCACACTTTGAAGGGACTGTCACAGGAGAAGTATCGTTTGATCAGGTCTCTTTCAGTTATAATCCAGATCAACCTTTAATTCAACACTTTGATATAGACGTAAGTCAGGGTGAAACTATCGCTATAGTGGGGCCAACGGGAGCAGGGAAGACGACTCTGATTAATCTGCTAATGCGTTTTTACGATGTAGACAAAGGAAAGATTACAGTGGATGGCAAAGATATTCGTTCTCTTTCTCGGCAGGAGTACCGTTCTCAGTTTGGGATGGTTTTACAAGACACTTGGTTGTTTGAAGGATCGATTAAAGAGAATTTGCGTTTTGGAAATTTAGAGGCCACTGATCAAGACATTATTGATGCGGCAAAAGTGGCGAATGTCGATCACTATATCCGAACTCTTCCTGGTGGCTATGATAGTGTGATGAATCAGGAATCATCTAATATATCTCAAGGACAAAAACAACTGTTAACGATAGCGCGTGCTCTCCTTTCAGATCCTAAAATACTGATTTTAGATGAAGCAACCAGTTCTGTTGATACACGTTTAGAAATTCTCATTCAAAAAGCGATGGATCGCTTAATGGAAGGGCGAACCAGTTTTGTCATAGCTCATCGACTGTCTACTATTCAAGATGCCGATCGTATATTAGTTATGGATAACGGAATGATAGTCGAACAGGGGAATCATAGAGAATTGTTGAAAAAAGAAGGATTTTATAGCCAATTGTATCAAAGTCAGTTCAGTGATTAGATAGAGAGTCACTGAGAATAAATAAGTGATGGCTAGCATCATTAAAATGAAAAATTCACGCACAGGATTTACGTTTATGTAGATCCTGTGTTTTTTTGTATACAATTAATATTAAATGAATGATGAAGATGTTTTTTAAATAGCTGGTTTATCTTTCACCTGTTATCTCAGTCATATAGTTTAGGGCATAAGAGTGAGTATTCTAGAAGGAGTCGTATCTTCAGAAAATGTATATAGAGCATGGTATATATGCCCGTTTTAAAACATAAAAAGATTATTTATACATTATTAATTAATTAAAAGAATAAAATAGGTATATTCGTCTTGTGTTATCTTCTTAGATATGCTAATCTAATAAAGTTGAAAAATAGGAGGCAATGAAATGACGGAAAAATTAAAATTTATTATTCTTTCAATCATAGGGTTCGTGTTTTTTCTTGTACCCTTTACTATAAATGGGGAAAGCAGTATTATGATTTCCCATATAACCAACTTTATAACGACTCATATTCTGGATGGATTCATACTCTTTACTGAAGTATCAGCCTGGATTGTTTTAATAGCTACCATTCTTTTTCTGTTCTACACTTCCAGCAGTAAATTTTTAAATAAAACGTTTAAAACGACACCTATAAATGTCGTATTAAGAATTCTAGGTTCTTTTTTATATTTAATGGTCCTCAATGGATGGTTTGAGCAAACTCGTTTGGGACAAATTGTAATAAGTCCGGATACTGGGGGATTGATGGCAGGAGGAACGGGTCTTCTGACCACTTTATATATTACTTTTTTCATCGGGATCCTGGCCTTGCCCTTACTGACTCACTTTGGAATTGTTGAATTCATAGGCATTATTCTAGGTCCCTTAATGGAAAAAGTCTTTAAAGTTCCAGGTTATTCTACAATTGATGCGATAGCTTCATTTGTTGGAGATGGAACGATTGGAATTGTCGTTACAGATAACCAATACCAAAGAGGTTATTATAACAAAAGGGAAGCCTACATTATTGCATCTAGTTTCTCGGTAGTAGGTATTGCATTTGCAGCTGCTGTGGCTGAGGAATTACAATTCGGACAAATCTTTCCTATTTTTTATGGCAGTATTTTGTTTGTTACGTTAATTCTGGCATTCATTACTGCTCGCTTGCCATTGAAAAAGTTTCCTCCCACTTATTATGAAAATAAATCACCTAAAAAAGCTGTAAAACCAAAAGGCAAGTTAACGATTGCCTTCGCCTATGAGTCAGCTATTGAACAAGCCGGTTCAGTTAAAATTTTGGAAGCTTTAAGAGAAGCGGTAGTGAATATTGTCAATATCTATGTCGGATTTCTGCCCATTATCATGGCAGTAGGAACTATTTCTTTAATCATAGCTGAATACACTGTATTTTTTGATTTCTTAAGTGCTCCCTTGGTTTATGTCTATGATTTCTTAGGTTATACAAGAGAAGTCGCTCAACTAATGGCTCCTGCATCTATTGCTGGCTTTGCAGATATGTATTTACCTGCTCTGTTTATAACGGAATCTCCATCGGAAGCTTCTCGCTTTTTTATAGGCGTGCTCGCATTTACTCAATTGGTTTTTATGTCAGAAACCGGTATGGTGCTTGTAAAATCCAAAATTGGATTCAATATGTGGGACGTGACCAAACTTTTCTTATTCCGAACCGTTCTGTCTATTCCTATTCTGATGGTTTTGACCTATTTCTTACAATTTGTGGGCATTCTCACTTTTTAACGAGAAGAATTCAAATTAAACCCTATAAAGCAGTGTGTGAAAGAATCTTCACCACTCTCTATAGGGGTTTTAACTATATTTGAAGGAGTGGTAATGATAAAATAGAGTAGATACCATTTAACTGAGGATGTAAAGAAAAGAGGACTTGCTATGAACCCATCACAATTGGCTTATCTTATCATCGTATCCAGTACTTTGTTTGTCTGTTATTTATTTGGACTGAAACGCCCATTTCTTCGGAAACTAACCATTAGTCTATTTTTAGTTTTACAAGTAGTCTACTTACTTTGGCGATTGGTGTATACGCTACCGACAATGGGCTGGATGAGTCTGTTTGCCGGGCTCGCTTTACTCTTAACAGAATGGGCAGGCTTTTTTCAAAACAGTGTGACAAGTCTCTTATTTTGGAAAAAGAGTAAAAGACAATCTGTTCCGTTAAGTGCTTTAAAGGAATACCCAGAAGTGGATGTCTTTATTGCGACTTATAACGAATCGGTAGACTTATTGCGTCGAACCATTGTGGCAACTCAATTAATGGATTACCCAAAAGAGAAAATGACCATTTTCGTTTGTGATGACGGAAGAAGAGAAGACGTGAGGCGGTTATGTGAGGAACTGAATGTTGAGCACATGACTCGTCCCGACAATAAGCTTGCGAAGGCAGGCAATTTAAATCATGCTATTTCTCATTCAAGTGGAGAAATCATTGTGACAATGGATGCCGATATGGTTCCCCGCTCACATTTACTAAAAGAAACCCTAGGTTATTTTGCAGATGAGAAAACGGGATTTGTTCAAGCCCCTCAAGCTTTTTATAATGAAGATTCTTTTCAATATAATCTATTTGCCGGAGATAGAATTAACAATTAACAGGATTTTTTCATGAGGCTTATTGAAGAAGCTAAAGATCGCTTCAATGCAACGATGTATATCGGAAGTAACGCCTTGTTCAGACGACAAACGTTGGAAGAAATTGGCGGTTTTGCAACAGGCGTCATTACAGAAGATATGGCAACCGGCATGTTAATACAGGCAAATGGATGGGAAACAGTATTTGTTAACAAGGTGCTGGCAGTCGGATTAGTTCCAGAAACATACAGAAATTTGCTGAAATAACGAGATCGGTGGGGGAGAGGCAATGTACAAGTCATGCGGAAATATAATCCTTTAAAATTAAAAGGATTGAATGGGATTCAAAAGTTATTGTATCTAGATGGGGTACATTACTGGTTTTTTGGACTGTACAAATTGATATTTCTACTGGCTCCCATCCTTTACTTAGTTTTTGGAGTGTTCGTTTTACAAGCTCAATTGGAGGACTTACTATTTTTCTGGTTTCCTGCTTTTTTATCCTCTCAAGTCTTTGCTCACCTTATATCTGGGAAAAAAAGAACAGTCTTATGGAGTCATATATATGATATTGCCTTAGCTCCATCTATGGCTTGGGCGATGATTTCAGAGTTATTTTTCAAGAAAGAGTTTAAATTTAATGTCACTCGGAAGGGAGTCTATACAAACTCACGCTATTTTCTATGGAAGTCCAGTTGGTTCCATATTCTGCTCATTCTATTATCTGTCATCGGTATCTTTAGAGGTGTCTTGGCTTTTATAAGACCAGATATCATTGGCTTAGAAGTAAACAGTCTGTATATAAACCTGTTCTGGATGGGTTTCAATTTAGTGGGACTGGTTATCGTTCTTCTGATCTTTTTTGAGCGTCCACGTTATAGAATGGCTGAACGATATGGCTTTACTTTCGATGCCCAAGTAATCGGTGATTCTAAACTCCCTGCCACGGTTCTTGATATTAGTGAAAAAGGAGCCCGAATTGCTTTAGACCCATCCTTATTTTCAAATAAAAACCAGGAATCATTTTATTTAGAATTATTTGATGAAACGCTGATTGAATGTGAACCAAGATGGGTAAATGAAACATCTAACGGCAAAGTAGAAATCGGCGTCCGTTTTATGGACCTTTCAATTGCAGGCTATAAAAAAATCATTGAGAACATTTATGCTGATCCAGATAGTGCTATAGGGGAAAAAGATTATTACAAGCGGGACTTATGCGTGTAGTCGCAAACTTTATCCGCAGTTCTAAAAAAATACCTCTTTCTCAGAGACGTTTATTAATTCGTGATAAAATTCAGGTAGATGGAATAATCGAACACAATCGTTTAAATTATTCTGCTTCAATAGTAGACATCCATGAAAGTGGAGCACAGATTAAAACAAAAACGCGTTTGAATAAAGGAGAGAGTATAAAAATAGAAGTCCCCTCTGAAAACTTGATAAATAGAAAAGGTGAAATTAGATGGACCAACAGTCGATTAGGAACAACCATAGCAGGTGTGAAATTTATGGACGAGGCGTAAACCAAGGAGGATATCCGTGTTAAATGATTTAATTATTAACGGAGCTTATTAATTTCGCTTATTTTTATTTATATTAATGTGAGGAGAGAGTTACTTCACTCCAACCCAACAGCTTTTATACTATATCTCTATGACGGATTATCTGGCGGGCTAATGGGGTATTTCTTAATGAACTTCTCCATCGTTTTAGATCAGGGAACACGGATAGATTTTAGGTACATTCCTATCATACTCATTTTTCTTTTCATAAATGATAAGGCCGCCATTGTCAGTGCAGTATTAATAGCGGCCGCTCGATTTATAATCGGTGTGTCGCTGACATCTTACTTATCTGTTTTTGTATTAACTGTTTTAGTAATTGGTTTATACGTCATAAAGCACGCAACCCGAAAACATGAATCGATGTACTTAAAAGGAAGCATTATGGTTATATATGCAACAACACTCTATACGATTTTCTTTATACAAGTAACGTCAATAACCGTTGAGCTTGTGACGCTTCTTATTTTCTTCTGGATTGTAGCTATGGCAGGCGGATTGTTTGCACTGTTTATCATGAACTACCTAAGAACGGCAGAATTACTACTTAGAAAATATGAAGCCGAATCCACCATTGATTATTTGACAGGACTAAGTAATGTGAGAAAGTTTTATCAAATGCTAGACTATTATACGAAAAAATATAAAACGAAAAAAACACCCTTAGCTATTGGCATGATAGATATTGATTTCTTTAAACGTGTCAACGATAAACATGGTCATGACGCAGGTGATATTGTGCTAATGGAAGTTGCAAGAATACTGGAAGAAACAATAGATGATGAGACTTTTGTATTCAGAAAAGGGGGAGAAGAGTTTACAGCAATCTTTCCGAATGCTCCTCTAGAGGATGTGCTTTATTCACTGGAAAGATGTCGACTAGCCGTACAGCATCATGGCTTTAAAATCGATGAGCTTAAAGAGCTGAACTTGACTATTTCTATTGGTATTTGTCATTACTCGGAAACAGCATCATCTGTGGATGAGCTCATGACGAATGCGGATGAGAAATTATATAAAGCTAAAGAAACCGGGCGAAACAGACTCGTCTTTTAAATGAGAGAAAGAGGGAAGAGATGTTAGTATTATTAAAAAGTGAAAGATTCCAGGTATCTTTTGATGGAGGATCTTATGATTAGAACGATTGTATCAGCGGCTGGAGTGTTTGTATCCACGAGTATTGATTATTTATTTATTTTAATTATTCTGTTTGCTCAAAAAAATTATGGCACACAGAAAGGACAAATTTATACAGGGCAATTCTTAGGAACAGGTATACTAGTAGGTGCTAGTTTAGTAGCTGTCTATTTTGTCAATTTTTTACCGGAACAATGGATGATCGGACTTCTTGGATTCATTCCTATTTATTTAGGTATTCGTTTTGCAATCATTGGAGAAGAAGACGAAGAGGAAGAAGAAATTATCCATAAGCTAGAAGAGAGAGGGTCTAATCGTTTGTTTTGGACTGTTACTTTACTAACCATTGCATCAGGTGGAGATAACCTGAGTATTTATATTCCATATTTTTTCTTCTGATACATATTGTTTTAGAGTTACTTGTTTTTACAGTGAGTATCATAGTGTTATGAGAGCTCAGTGAACGCCTATCGTCTATCCCGAGTGTTTCAGAAACGATTGAAAAATATGAACATATTATAATCCCGCTTGTATTTATTCCATTAGGTCTATACATACTGATTGAAAATGGAACACTTCACTACTTTTTGAGTCTGCTCTGATATATAAAGTTTTGGGAGCAAAATATCTAGCAATGGTCATAAAATAGTCACAAAATCTGTATTTATTTAAAAAGGGCTTGTATTTTCATTTCTACGTGGTATACTTCTATTAACATGTTGTAAGAGATTACTGAACGAGGTATATAGTATATTCCGAATCGGCTTTCTGGCAATAATGTAAATAAAATGTGCAAAAAGCACGAGGAGGATATTTAATTATGGAACAAGGTACAGTAAAATGGTTTAACGCAGAAAAAGGTTTTGGATTTATCGAGCGTGAAGGTGGAGACGACGTATTCGTACACTTCTCAGCTATTCAATCTGAAGGATTCAAATCTTTAGACGAAGGACAAGCAGTTACTTTCGACATCGAAGAAGGAAACCGTGGACCACAAGCAGCAAACGTAGAAAAAGCTTAATAACCTTTAACTATAAACAAAACAAGATCTTGGATATTTATCCTTGGTCTTGTTTTTTTTTTCGTATAGGAAAGTATAAGATTTTAATGTGGATAAGAGTTGACGTGACAAGGATAGTTTGGGTACAGTGAAACTATATTAAACGGTAAAGGTTTGATTATATGAAAGATAAACTTCGTATTCATATGGATCAACTAAAAGCAATCTTCCTTGATAATCACAATTGGGAAAGATTCAAAAAGAAACATAAGAAAAAGATTCGGCCAATCGTTATTAGAGAGGTAGAAAAGTTTTTGCACTGTGGCGATTTATTGAATGGTTTTCGCGTGTTTAAGTGCGAAGCTTGTCCTAACGTGCAGAGATTCCCTATTCGATGCAAGGGAAAGTTTTGTCCAACCTGTGCGGTTGGTGAAGCACAAAAGTGGGCAGAGGTTCAAGCAAACGATATGTATCACACCATGCATAGACATGTCATCCTAACAATAGATGAAGGGTTGCGTCCGATTTTCGCGCATCATCAGTATCGAGAAACTTTGTTAAAGGGATTGATGGATGAAGCCGCTAAGGTTGTCACAAACTGTTTTCGTAAACAAGAAGCTGGAGCTATCGTCGCTTTGCATACCTTCGGATCAAAGTTAGAATTCAATCCGCATGTCCATCTTTTAGTAACGATGGGTGGCATTACAAAAGATGGGAAATGGGAAGAGTATAATTTTTTACCCTTTGTAAAATTACGCAAGGTTTGGCAGACAGTGGTTTTAAAATTGATTCGACGCACATTGTCGCAACGAGCGAAAGCGAAAGTGCAACCCTTGCTTCAAGCTGCCTTCAAAAATAATCCGGACGGATTCTACATCCATGCGCCAAATCAAAGTCGAACAGATGTAAAAGCTACTCTAAGCTACATTGGTCGGTATATGAAGCGAGGACCAATCGCCTTACATCGCATAAAAATGTATGATGGAGAGCTTGTGGCCTTTGCTTATCAAGATAAGCGTGATGGCGAGTGGAAGATAGAAGAACTTTCTGTAGAGGATTTTATTGGACGATTGATTCGTCATATTCCCGATGACCAATTTAAAATGATTCGTCACTATGGCATCTATTCTCGTCGAACAAAGAAGGTCATGAAAAAAGTTGTTGAACATTTCCAAAAAGAGATAAAACGATTATTGA
>NZ_BAAACW010000077.1:3639-4329 GCF_039521845.1 Alkalibacterium iburiense | reverse complement strand
ATAAAATAAACAAAATTTTTGGAAATACGACTTAGAGTTCAGAGGGATAGCTGTGCGCAAAAACGGAAGTTTAGAAGTGGCATATGCGAACGATAAAGAAGCACACCAATACATACGACGGGAGATTGATAAAATTGAATCAAAGGCGTATAAAGTTAAGAAAAAAGAAGCAACGAGAGAAGCTATTAAGGAATATGGGTTCAGTTGGGACGCACTCGCAAAAGCAATCGAAAGAAAACAACATAGCATTTATCTGCCAGAAGTGTAAAGTAACAGAAAAAATACCAAAAGATGTCGTCAAACAATTAGATTTTATGGATAGTGGAGATCCGATGGATCCCCCACGATTCAGTTGCGAACAATGTGATGGTTCAATGGTCCCTTTGTATTATGAAGGGTTACAAGGAATCACTTATGACAATAGGCACCTCAAAAGAAAAAGCTAAGCGGGAACTAAAAGGGCTCGGGCTTTGCCCGAGCTTTTTTTAGTGTAGTAAAGATCTCGAGTTTGACAGTCAAAACGACAAGAATGCCTTAGGTATAGGCTCTCTTGTCGTTTTTTTAGTTAAAAAAGTGCGTACTATTTTTGTTTTTTGGTTTGTTTTAAAATTTTTTTCATTCTTTTTTGAGGAATAATTTCAGTGTCCGTTCTAAACCCAAACTCCTCATGGAGTTGATCAGTCAAATCCG
>NZ_BAAACW010000077.1:0-3607 GCF_039521845.1 Alkalibacterium iburiense | reverse complement strand
CTTGCGTAGTGTATCAATGATATCAGGACAGGTATAGGCTTCATCTAACTTTTTTTCAAGAATACGATAAACCAGTAATGAAAGAAAACAAGTGAGGAAATGTGCTTTAATCCGGTCATCCTTTCGAACAAAAACCGGTCGTGCACGCATTTCACTTTTCAGAATACGAAAGGTTTCTTCAATCTCCCAGCGCCGTTGAGATATTTTAAGTATCTCTTCCGAATCCCCCGATACATTTGTACAGATACCGTATAAACCATCGTATTTTGCTTCTTCTTTTATCTTCTCTTGATCTACTGTGACTTGAAAGTCCTTAGCGATTTCGCCTTCTTTAGTGACATGTGTCTCTTTTAAGAAACGCTTGAAATCTGTTGGACGTTTTTTCTTTAATTGACTCGGGTTATCGGCTTTCTTCATAGCTCGTTCAATCTGTTTTCTGCGAATCTCTTTTTGATAGCGTTTATGTTTGGGAGAAAAAGTGATAATCAATCGCTGTTCTAATCCATTTTCATGTATCCAGCGTTCTTTATAATAGTGTCCTTTATCTTTTTCTAAATCCAAATCTTCCAGATTTATTTTACGGGCAGACCGATGCGATTCCCCTACGGGGAGCCAGCCCTTGGTATCCAATGCCCATTCTTTTAAATGCTTTTTTAACAGTTTAATGGACTGAGTCGTAATAAATCCTCTATTTCCAAAAGAGTTATAGAGTCTATTGTCATGAGAGGATAGTCCAGCGTCTGTACAGACAATAAATTGGGACAAGTTAAAATCGCGTATAATTCTCTTTTCCAATGGCTTTAACGTCGGTTGTTCATTTTGGTTGCCTGAGTGAATCACGAAAGAAAGGGGCAGTCCGTTTCCATCCATGAACAGTCCCATTTGAACAATGGGGTTGGGGCGATTATCTTTAGACATGCCGTATTGTTTTAAACCTTCGGCTTCTTCAATTTCAAAATAGAAATTCGTGCAATCGTAATATAATACCTGTTGGTTACGTTCCACAATTTCTAAACTGTTCTGATAGACCATTTCTTCGATAGTATTTGATTCTTCGGCTAAAACATCTAGGGCACGATAAATGTGCTGGGATTCTACTTCGTGCGCTTCAAGTAAATCTTGCGCGCATTCAAACGTTCCTTTCTTTGACCGGGGATTCAGTATACGCATATAAATCAGTCGAGAGAGTATCGTGTTTAAGTCATAAGAAAAGTTGTGTTTGTCTGAAATGATGCGGCAGACCTTATCCAGCTTTAGTTGATGATAAAGGGATTGTAAAAATAAATACCCGACATTGAATGACCGTTGGTCATTTTTAGAGATGGGTTTATGGGGATCAAATTTCGCTACAATCTTAGCCTTTTTTTCTTTTTCTTTATCGGTCAAAGTCTTAGCGTATTGTTTGGCCCATTCATACGGATCGACTCCCGGATGTTTTTCTAAAATCTCTTTATCGTTTCCTAGGGCTTCAACCACTTTTGTGGTTTTCTTTCCGTTAACATAAACGTCTTTAATAATCATATAGGAGGTAGAATGTTTTGATTGGCTCTTTTTCACGCGCATAGGAATCCCTCATATCTTAGTTTAATAAGCTTATTATATCATTGTACGAAATCGTACGCAATAATAAAGAAGTGAATTTGACAAAAAAATAAAGCCCTTATAGGCTTTCTGTCACTTTTTCCTCGTTTCAACTGTCAAACTCCCGGGCTCGGGCTTTGCCCGAGCTTTTTTTAGTGTAGTAAAGATGACTCGCTTATGCTATTCTTCAAGCAGATAAATGATAGGATGTGGACTCTGAATGAAAAGAAATAACAAATTATTTTTGGGTGTTACTGTAACCGTTTGTTTATTTATTGTATCTAGCTACTTGCTTCTATCCCACTTACGGCTGGATAAACCGGTTTTTATGAAACATTACTATGAAGCACCAGTGAATAGAGAAAGCAATAGTAGTCTAGCTAACCCCCTCCCTTTCAGCTATATTACTAATCGGAATGATAGCCGAGTCGTTGTAGGTTTAGAATTTTTAGATTATCCTGACATCGAAATTTATGCTTCAGAACATCAAGAAGGAATGGATGGTCAATACATAGAGAATCAAATGAATACATTGGGATATGGTGTTGGACCTTACAGCATCAGACATGTCAATTGGGAAATCGGCTATCTCCCTGAAGATATGAGTATAAATGAAATAGAATTGTCAGACGTGAGAGTACTATTCGATGATTCAAACGAACTTATAACCAACATTGGAGAAATTCACTTAAGAGAGCAGCCTAACGCAATGGATGCACTCAATCATCAGTATGTCTCCTCTTCTTCTGACGGACAATCTCTTTCACGATTTTTAGTAACAGAAGATATAACTCTGTCTTCGATTGAAAGTCCGTTGTTGAGTAGGTTTAAGGATAGACTGGAAATAAAAATAAATGAGGAACCCATTTCAGATGCTGTTGGGAAAGAATTTAAGCAAGGAGAGTATTTAACAGTCTCGTCTGAAATCGCTCCTACTGGAGAGGAGTTAAGCGATGATAGGTTGTTCTCAATCCAGCCTTTAATGTCTTTTAAGCATGAAAATGGGACGTACTCTGAATACCCCATTTTAAATTTAAATGATACGCGTCTTGAATATAGCGTCTCTAATATTTATAAATTTGTAAATGAGAGAGGCGTCAATTGATGGATAATATCTATAGAAAATTATTTTGGGGATTCGTCATAACGACTTTTCATATGACTATCGGAGCGGTTACTATTCTTCCGGAAGTTATAGGATGGATCGTTGTCATGAATGCCTTTGTTGACTGGGGAAACAAGAGACAAAAGAGAGGAGTTCCACAGTTAAAGCTTTTAGGAGTCCTATTAATTATTTCATCGCTAATATATACAGCAAGGCTTCTTTTTTATCCATCTGCCTCATCTAACCACTCTATCTGGTTGTTTTTTCCAGTTGTGTTATTCTTGATCCAATTTATGCTCTGTCACAAGATACTCGAATCATCTATTATGATCTTTCAGGAAATAAAGGATAAAAGGAGTGAAGAAAAGTATAGTCTCAATCATAGTTTTTATATCATTCTTACAGCGGTAGCCTTTCTATTCTTATTTCACTCGATACTTCTTTATAATAATTTTTCACATATCATAGCCTCATTAGTCTTCCTTTTAGCTAAACTATATATGTTGTTTATACTCTACTCATTATCAAAACAAGAAAGGGTTTCAATAGGTATAGAGTGACACTTAAAAATGGGGCTGACCACCAGTTACTGCTAAGCAAATACTGTCAATTTCAATGAAGCTCTTTCCTTTATTCACTAGTGTTGCATTAAAAATAGTGCTTCTTCCATGACAGTAAAAAATCCTTTATACTGGGGTTGGATGACTTATCCAAGACCAATACAAAGGACCACAACATGGATAAGTATAAAACAAAAATGACCATAAATAAATGGTTTTCGTACATTAATCTTAAAAATCTAAGTGTCAAAGCACAGGAAAACATTCAAGCGTTCAATCGTTATTCGAAAAAGTTGACCTTTAAGAAAGTGATTCGCCTATTTCTTTACGCCATCAACGATGAAACAGACAGTTTACGGCA
>NZ_BAAACW010000076.1:0-9904 GCF_039521845.1 Alkalibacterium iburiense | reverse complement strand
GCACCCTCCGTCAGCATTTTGATACGTCTATTATACCAAAAGAGCGGGCAAAATCGCACTGTTAACAAGGGAAAGTAGTAAACCGGTTAGGTTTTGACACCCTAACCATACTTATATATAAAACTAATTTTTATTGAACGTTCATCATAACTATAGAGAATATGATAAAAAACGAATAAAAATAGTCATTGCATAAAATAGAAAGGATGGTAGATATGCGTTTTTCGTTTATGGGAAAACACGAGGGTTCTCATCCAGAGGAAAATAAATCTAGAACGAGTAAATTACCCATCGTCGATGCCTCTGTACCAAAGATTATGGTCTTCCCAGTATCCATGCATATTGGTGCCCCCGCAAAACCTGTCGTAGAAATTGGAGATAAAGTCAAGGCAGGGGAAATGATAGCAGAAGCTGGAGGATTTGTATCTGCACATGTCTATTCTTCAGTATCCGGAGAAGTAATCGGCATAGAAAAACGACCAACGACAAAAGGGGAAACAGACTGTATTATAGTTAAAAATGACTATGAATACACAAAGGCTGATCCAATAGTCGAACCAGGACGCTCTCAGGAAATGAGCAGCGAAGAAATAATTGACACCGTTAGAAAAGCAGGAATTGTCGGAATGGGTGGAGCAACATTTCCCACTTCTGTTAAACTAAGTCCGCCTCCCGGTGCTACCATCGATACAGTTATTATTAATGGGGCAGAATGTGAGCCGTACTCTACTTCTGACCACCGTGTTATGGTTGAATATGCTGATGAAATTGTAAGTGGGATTAATATTGTCAGACGTTTATTCCCTAAGTTACGCCAAATTTACATCGGTATTGAAGACAATAAGCCCAACGCTATAAAAGCTTTAGAAAAAGCAACCGAAGAATTTAGTGATATTACTGTCAGACCGTTAAAAACCATGTATCCGCAAGGTTCAGAGAAGAATTTAATCAAAAACCTGACAGGGCGTGAAGTGCCTCCTGGTGGGTTACCTGCTGAAGTACGGTGTATGGTTATGAATAACTCTTCTGTGCGAGCTGTTTATAGAGCATGTGAATACGGTGAGCCATTAATAGAGCGAATTGTTTCTGTCTCTGGAACACCGATCAAAGAACCTAAAAACTTAAGAGTTAAAATAGGAACACCTATGGATTCTTTAATTGAAGATTGCGGCGGATTCTCAGAAGTTCCAGGTAAAGTTTTATCCGGGGGACCTATGATGGGACAAGCCGTGTCGGATTTAGGTATTCCGATTATAAAAGGAACGACAGCTGTCACTGTCTTGACTCCTGAAGAAGCGAATCAGGGTGAGACACACGACTGTATTATGTGTTCTGAGTGTATTAATGTCTGCCCAGTGAGCTTACAGCCTATTTTAATCAGTGATGCTTATGAAAGAGGAAACATTGATAAAGCAAAAGAATTAGGTGCAATGGATTGTATTGAATGTGGGAACTGTTCCTTCATTTGTCCATCTAAAATTCCTCTACTGGATAATATAAGAGCAGCTAAAGCAGCCATCCAGGCTCAGAAGGAGGGTTAATCATGGCACAAGCAATTGATCCAAATGAAATAAAAGATAAATTACGTACGGGACCTTCCCCGCATATTCGAAAAGCAAGAACTTATTATGGTGTCATGACTGAAGTACTTATAGCATTGATTCCTCCAGCAGTAGCAGCCACATTCTTTTTTGGCTGGTGGGTCATTGGAATGTTAGCTATAGGTATAGGAACGGCTGTTGCGTCAGAGTATATCTATCAGAAATTAACTTACAAACCGATTAAGATTCATGATCGTAGTGCTATGGTAACAGGAGCACTGGTGGCTTTGAGCTTGCCAGTTACAGCCCCAATATGGATGATTGTGTTTGGCTCAGTATTTGCGATAGTGATTGTTAAACAAATGAACGGTGGGATTGGAAAAAACTATTTTAATCCTGCAGTCGCAGCTAGGGTAGTTACAAAAGCACTGTTTACGCCTTGGTTAGCAAATTGGGTTTTGCCTGGTGGATTTTTGGGTAGTGGGTATAGAGGCGTCGATGCAATCTCATCCGCTACACCACTTGAATCTATCGGACACCGTGCTCAAACTGTTTCAGAACAAGTTCCGGAATTATTTGACTTATTTATGGGATTCAACCTAGGTGGTAACATAGGAGAAACTTCTAAAATAGCCATACTCATTGGGATGCTTTACCTAATTTTTAGAGGCATTATCCACCCGAAAATTCCAATACTGTATATTTTGACTACAGTACTTGTTATGGGCTTCTGGTCTAGTTTTAATTTCGAATTTATGATGGCTCATGCTTTAACAGGAACCTTATTCTTTGGAGCAACATATATGGCAACTGATTACAGTTCGGGTTCTTTAACCCCACAAGGAAAAACTGTTTTTGCGATAGGATGTGGGCTCTTAACTGCTTTCTTTAGAATTACATTCGATTACCCAGGTGGAGTCGGGTTTGCCATTCTTATCATGAATGCTTTATCTCCATTTATTGACAGCAAGCTTATGCCACGTATATATGGACACGAGAGACGACCTCAAGTTAAATTTAACAGACAAAAAAGATAGTTAAGAAAACCATTCTAGACGCAAAAACGGCTTATCTGTTTTTGCGTCTTTTTGGAGTATGAAAGGATGGTAATAGAGAGATAGAGTGATTTGTGTGAGTTTTGGGTTTTTAATGGGTATAATGGAAGAGAGGGCATACCCTTGATTATGACTGACTGAGATGAACCGGAGGAATTGGCATGATGAATATACTATTTTCATTAGATGAAAACTATGTTTACCCATTAAAAGTTTTGATTCAATCATTGGTGGATACCCATCCTGATGATACTTTTTGCATGTATTTACTGCATGCTGGAATAAGTGATGAAACACTAGAAGATTTGAACCGATTTGTCGAAAGAACAGACAACAAACTGGTTCCCATTCACAGTAAAAATTTCTTTCACGATTCAGATAAGGTGGCTATAACAAGATATTATACATTAGAGATGTATTTGTGGATGTTTGCTCCCTATTTGTTACCCGAAGAAGTGGATAGAATTTTGTACTTAGACCCGGATGTGCTTTGCATAAATGATATCAAAGAATTTTATAATAAAGATTTTCTAGGGCATTCTTTTGTTGCTACGAATTATAAATACAAAACAAAATGGGTCCAGCCTTTCAATAATTTGCGTCTGCGTAATTTTGAATCAGATGATTATTTCAACGCCGGTGTTGTGTTAATGAATTTAAAAAAATTGAGAAGAGTAGGAGATCCCTATTCTATCATTGAAGCCATTAGAGAAAATAAGCCCGTGTTAATTCTTCCTGATCAAGATATATTCAATTTAGTTTACGTGAATGATATTTTGGAGGAAGACTGGCGATTTTTCAATATGAATCCAAAAGTATTTGAGAAATTAAAGATTCTTTTCCCGAAAAAGTATAACTATGCTAAAGTAGATAGAGAGGTAGTCTTTATTCATTTTTCAGGTAAACATAAACCATGGGATGAAAGGGAGAAGTATCGGTATGCTTTAGGGAAATACTTCTTTGACGTGGAAAAGAGAGTCTATCCTTACTACCTAGAAAGTAGCGAAATTTAGAAAGGACGAATAGAATGAGCGAGATGTATGATTATGATTATCTGGTTATAGGTGGAGGAAGTGGAGGGATAGCCTCTGCAAATCGAGCGGGCATGCATGGTGCTAAGGTGGCTTTAATAGAAGAAAATCAATTAGGAGGTACATGTGTTAACTTAGGATGTGTGCCGAAAAAAGTCATGTGGTATGTAGCAGAAATGATGGAATCCTTTAAGCATTACGGTGAAGGGTACGGCATAGAATTAAATGGAGAGCCGACTCTGAATTTCAAAAAAATGGTAGAAAATAGGGAGAAATATATTTCATTTCTGCACAAAGCTTACAAAAGTGGCTTAGACAACAACAATGTAGAGTTAATAAAAGGAAGAGCCTCATTTGTTGATGATTCAACGGTAGAGGTGAATGGTAAAGAATATACCGCAAAACATATCTTAATTGCCACTGGAGGAAAGCCCAAGCGTTTGGATATTCCAGGCGGAGATTTAGGGATTGTATCTGACGGAGTATTTGATTTAACAGAGTTACCGAAGAGTGTAGCAGTTATAGGGGGAGGATATATTGGTGTAGAAATGAGCAATATATTCCATGCCTTAGGTTCTGATACTCATATGTTTGTACGAAAACCTCAGCCATTATATAATTTTGACTCTATCATTTGTGAGGGGTTTGCAGAAATTTCTGAAAAAGAAGGCCGTAACATCCACACAAATAAAACAGTAGAGAAAGTAGAACAGTTGGGCGAAAAGGAATTTAAATTATTCTTTGCAGATGGAACAACGCATGAGACTGAGTTACTCATTTGGGCAACCGGTAGAAATCCGAATACAGATGGCTTGAATGTTGAAGCTGCTGGTGTGAATCTCTATCCAGGTGGGTATGTGGAAGTTGATCAGTATCAAAACACAACGGGACATAATATCTATTCAGTGGGAGACGTTACCGGCAGAGTCGAATTAACACCCGTTGCTATTGCAGCAGGTAGACGATTGTCTGAGCGATTATTTAACAACAAAACAGATGAATATTTAGACTACAATAATATACCAACAGTTATTTTTACTCACCCACCTATTGGAACAATTGGAATGACAGAAGAACAGGCGAGAGACCAGTATAATGAAGAAGATATTAAAGTGTATCAAACGTCCTTTACATCCATGCATAGTTCAATAACTTCAAATAGACAAAAATCCTATATGAAGCTCGTCTGTGTTGGAAAAGAAGAAAAAATAGTAGGTTTACATGGAATTGGTAAAGGAATGGATGAGATTCTTCAAGGCTTCGCCGTTGCGATTAATATGGGAGCGACTAAACGGGATTTTGATCGTACTGTAGCCATCCATCCTACAGCAGCAGAAGAATTCGTCACAATGCGCTAAGTATTCTTTCTGAAACCAGTTAAACACGAACATTAAACATTAGAATATGATTAAAGTTACGTTTTTTGTTGCATTCTCTAAAAATCTGGTTTACTATTAAGACAAGTTAATAAAAGAGTTATCTAATATATTTTAGCGATATGGGCTAAAGTCTCTACCAATCCCCTTAAAGGATTGACTATTAGATTAAACAAGCGTATTTGTTTATGAAATAGTTAATTAAAGGCGGGAAACCGCCTCTTTTTTGTTTTTCATAAACAGGCTTACCCATTTTCATTTTTATTAGATAACCCTTAATTAGTACCTTCATGAAAGTGAAGGAAAATTATACGAAAGAGGGTTTTATCTTTGTTGGAAAAATTCTTTCAACTGAAAGAAAACGGCACAACCGTTGGTACGGAAATTGCAGCAGGACTCACAACATTTTTTGCTATGTCTTATATTATTTTTGTTAATCCGCAGATTCTGTCACTAACAGGTATGCCAACACAAGCGGTCTTTATGTCAACGGTATTATCAACAGCTGTAGGCACGCTTATTTTAGCACTCTATGCTAAAGTTCCGTATGCGCAGGCTCCTGGTATGGGATTAAATGCATTCTTCACCTATACCGTTGTTTTTGCATTAGGATTTACTTGGCAAGAAGCTTTGGCGATGGTTCTCTTTACGGGGCTAGCAGGGTTAGTCATCACGATTACTCCTATTAGAAAGATGATTATTCGTTCAATTCCTGAAACACTGCAGCACGCTATCGGTGGAGGAATTGGGGTATTTATTGCATATATTGGGTTGAAAAATGCTCAATTACTGCAGTTTACTTCAGAAAGTCAAGATATCATTGCTGTCAATAACGAACCTTATACGATGGGAACTGAAATTTCCGGTGCCGTTAATACGGTTGTAACAGGTGGGGGAATCATTCCAGAGATGGGTAACTTAATGAATCCTTATGTTTTATTGGCGGTCATAGGTCTTATTATTACATTGGCTTTAATGATTGCTAAAGTTAAGGGAGCTATTTTAATCGGAATTATTTTAACAACAATTATTGGAATTCCTATGGGAGTAACGGATCTTTCTGGGTTAACGAATTCATCGAATTCTTTCTCATCAGCCTTTAGCGAATTAGGGACAACTTTCGGGGCAGCTTTAGGTTCAGAAGGATTAGGATCACTCTTTGCTGATCCATCACGTTATCCGATTATATTAATTACTATTTTTGCATTCACTTTAACAGATGTGTTTGATACCATTGGGACATTTATTGGTACGGGGAGAAAATCAGGTATCTTTACATTAGAAGACGAGAAAGCGATGGACGAAGGTTCAGGCTTAAATACGAAAATGGAAAAAGCGTTGTTTGCAGATGTTACAGCGACCATATTAGGAGCTATATTCGGAACATCACCAGTCACAACATTTGTTGAAAGTACAGCTGGAATCGGTGCTGGGGGGCGCACAGGATTAACAAGCTTGACGACTGCCGTAATGTTTTTATTAACAGCACTCTTTACACCTATTATTTCAATTGTGCCTGGAGCAGCTACGGCACCAGCTTTAATAGTAGTGGGAATATTAATGATGTCTGCCTTTGCAGAAATCGATTGGAATAATATAGAAGAAGCAGTACCAGCCTTTTTTGCTTCGATATTTATGGGCTTATCTTATAGCATATCTTACGGAATAGCAGCTGGTTTCTTATTCTACATTGTAACAAAAGTGGCAAAAGGTAAAATAAAAGTGGTGCACCCGATTATTTGGGCAACAACAGTCTTATTTATTGTTAACTTCCTAGTTATGGGTATGATTTAAATAATCAAAGAAAAAGACAGATGTTCTGATTAATTCAGAGACATCTGTCTTTTTTTATTTATCAAAAATAGAAACTATTCGTAACGTAAGGCATCAATCGGATTTAAATTAGCCGCTTTTCGAGCAGGATAAATTCCGAAGAAAATACCTACAGCTGAGGAGAAAAGAAGAACTAATGCGACACTACCTAGAGTAATGACAGGTACGATATTTAACGCACCAGCGATTAAGTTGGATAATATTATACCGATAGTTAACCCAATCATTCCACCAATCAAACTTATAATGACCGATTCCATTAAGAACTGTACTAATATGATATTAGTCGTTGCTCCTAAGGCTTTTCGAGTTCCAATTTCTCGTGTCCGTTCTGTAACAGAGACAAGCATGATATTCATCACACCTATACCACCAACTAATAGAGCGATACCTGCAACAGCTGCAATAAAGTTAATGAATAAGTCTAATACATTGTTTACTTGATCGAGAGCTTGTAAAAAGTTGGTAGCATTATAGATATTATCTCCCACTGCGTCATGACGCAACTCCATCAGTCTAACAACCTGATTAGACACAGGTTCAATCTGTTCTGTTGATTGAACTTCAATCATGACTGAGTTCATACCAGCTAACTGTGGCAATTGATTACTGAGAGTCGATTGCGGCATGGCCACAAATAAGGGGATTTCACTTGCGTCAAAAGAACCCTGTAAATCGCCGAATGTTCCTTCGACGACTCCGACAATCCTTAAGTTCATTTGAGCCTGCTGAACACTAACACGAACGGATTCACCCACAACATCTGTACGCCCGAATAAAGCTTCGGCAGCGTCTTCGTCAATCACAATCACGTCTTGGGCTTCTTCGAAATCTACTTCATTAAAATAGCGTCCATCAATTAAAGTGGAGTTCATCGTTTGAGTCAGGTACTGTAAATCAGGCGTCCCGTAGGAAATGACGGCTTGACGCGACTCTGTATCTGAAGAGAGGACACCAACGGTTGTTTCAGTAGGTGAGATATAATTGATTTCTTCAATAGAGTCTTTTAAAAGGGCAATATCGTCATCTGTAATTAAGTCACCTGATTGATCTGGGTCATTGGCATCTAAACTTATAGCTGTCGCACCCAAGTCACTAAACGTACGGGTAATTTCTTCTGTGGCTCCGTTTCCTACTGCTAAAATGGCTATTACAGAAGCAATACCGATTATAATCCCTAGCATAGTTAGGAAAGAGCGCATTTTATTTGCAAAAATACTATCGAGTGCCATCTTAAAGTTTTCTTTTAAAAACACTTATTCCACCTCCGCTTTAGGAAGTTCTTTTGGAGTCTGTGTTTCATCTTTTTGAAGCACTCCATCGCGAAAGTGAACGATACGCTTGGTGTATTCAGCCATTTCTGGTTCATGTGTCACCATGACAATAGTCGTTCCTTCATTATTTAAGTCCTGAAAAATACGCATAATATCTTGGGTTGTTTTTGAATCTAAGTTTCCAGTCGGTTCATCTGCCATTAAAACAGATGGGTTATTCACAATAGCTCTGGCAATGGCCACACGCTGTTTTTGGCCACCTGAAATCTCATTGGTCATATGGCCTAAGCGATTCCCTAGTCCAACTTTTTCAAGAGCTTCAGTCGCCCGTTTCTTTCCTTCTTTATAAGGCACCTTGGCATAGACAAGGGGCAGCATGACATTGTCTAATACATTCATGCGGGCCATTAAATTAAAGGATTGGAAGACAAACCCAATTTCTTTATTTCGTATTCCAGCTAGCTGGGCATCAGACAGGTTTGAAACATCCGTCCCGTTTAATAAATATTTTCCACTATCAAATCGGTCAAGCAGACCAAGAATATTCATCAGTGTTGATTTACCTGAACCACTCGGACCCATAATAGAAGTGAATTCCCCATCTTGAATAGACAGAGAAACTTTATCTAAAGCCTTTAAAGATTCGCCGCCCATGTGGTAAATTTTTTCAATATCCGTGATTTCTATCACGAGAATTCCTCCTTTTAGTCTTCGCGTTCCACTTCCATACCATCTTCTAATTCTTCACTAGGTGAAAGCACGACTTCGTCACCAGAAGATAAGCCTTCAGTCACTTCAATCACAGTATCCGATTGAATACCTGTTTCAATGGCTACTTCATTTAAAACAGTACCATCTAATACGTAAACATAAGGTTGATTATCTTCATCATGATTTAAAGCCTCAATCGGAAGAATCAGTGCTGAGTCATTTGAATCCACAATAATGTCCACATCAATATCAAAACCAGCGATTAATCCCTCTGTATCAGAATCGAATGAGATAACGGCCCCTAGTGTAGTGGTTGAGCCCATTTGAGTCTGTTGAGCAGTCGCTACAGGGTCAATGTGTTCCACCGTTCCCTCGTATTCATTTTCTCCGTAAGTCAATAAGACGTCTTGACCTTCTTCAACGAGACCAGCATCTGAACGAGATAAGTCCAAGGACACTTCTAAAACAGTAAGGTCAGATAAAACCAGTGAAGCCTGTCCTTGTTGAGCATTAGCGTCGGTTTCTTCTTCTGCTATATTTAATTGTGTGACCGTTCCGCTAAAGTTAGCTGTGAAACTCGTTCCATCTAAATATGTCACTAGAGTGTCACCTTCTTCAACGGTATCACCCAACTCAACGAATAGTTCGGATACAATACCTTGGCCCATCACCTCTTGTGTTTGGCTGGGTTCAATCGTTCCAGTTGTTACAACTGTTTCTGTTATAGCATCTTCTGTTACTTCTGCTGTTCTTACGGTTACTGTGTCGTCTTCTTGAGAACTGCTATAAATACTGTATCCCACAAAACCTGCAAAAGCTAAGAATAAAATGATGCCAATCCATGTTTTCTTTTTCATAATTAAAGCTTCCTCTCCCTTTCTTTCCTATATAAACATAGTCACAACGTTTATTATACAGACTGCTTAAGGTCATTTCTATGAAAACGAGTGAAAATCATATAATCTTCAAGCATTATACATAATACGAAATAGTTAAGCCCAGTTTATCGAAACCCGGGAGTTTAACAGCTGGAATCAATAAAAAGTGACACAAAGCCTGTTATGGCTTTATTTTTTTGTCAAA
>NZ_BAAACW010000075.1:0-19239 GCF_039521845.1 Alkalibacterium iburiense | reverse complement strand
GTATCCTATTTGGGAATATCATACCTTCGAACAGGAATAATCTGATTTTTCATAGAACTTTTGGCATTACCTTTTACGAATCAGGGAAACCAACCAATTATGATTCTTTTTAGTCTGTAATGTTTCATCATTTTTTAGTTTATATAGATCTTGAATAGTATAACAGAAAGTATTTTAAAGGGAAACGTCTTGTAATCCCTTCCCAAATGACAATTTTATGACATTCATTCCTGTCATCTCATCTGTTAAAACAATAATACGTTCTGAATAGAAAGTATGAAGTCGATGAAAAATTGACTGACTGTATAACCTAAGGCAATTGCTACTAGTATATATAATGTCCGTGCTTGTGGTATGTGGTATTTTTTTATTAAGGCATCTGTTCTTAAAGATTGTAGTGACCAGAACGCTATTAATATAAAAAATATGTGTGATATTAAATGAATAATAGATTGCAAAGTTATAAGTGACATGTCTCTCATCTCATCCTTTCGAATTCATATTATCACAGAAATGTGACAATTTCATTTAGAATGCTCATAAGTATGCAATAACACGCTTACATGAGAACTTTTTTATATTCACAAAAAAAGGCACTGATAAATTTGTCCTAATTTATCAGTGCCTTTGTATTTATTTGGTTAAGGACTACATTGTTCCGTATAAACGATCGCCTGCATCACCTAAACCAGGAAGTATATACCCTTTTTCATTTAGTCTTTCGTCAAGTGCAGCTGTGTAGATATCTACATCCGGATGGGCTTCCTCAAGTACTTTTACACCTTCTGGTGCAGCTACTAAGCAAACGAATTTGATGTTATTTGCTCCACGCTTTTTAAGGGCATCAATGGCTGCAACTGCTGATCCACCTGTTGCTAACATAGGATCAACCACGAGCATTTGTCTTTCTTCCAAACCGGAAGGCAATTTCACGAAATACTCAACAGGTTCCATTGTTTCTTGGTCACGGTACATACCTACGTGTCCAACTTTTGCTGCTGGGATTAAATCTAACATCCCATCTACCATCCCTAATCCTGCTCTTAAAATAGGGACGATGACTACTTTTTTACCAGCTAATTGTTTTTGTACGGATTTTACTAGAGGAGTTTCAATCTCTACATCTTCTACCGGCATTTCTCTAGACACCTCATACGCTAAGAGACGGGCAATCTCGTTAACCACTTCTCTAAAATATTTAGTTCCAGTGTTTTTATCCCTAATGATAGTCAATTTATGTTGAATGAGTGGGTGATCAATTACTTGTAGTTTTCCCATGATTTAACTCCTTTTATTCCTATTTTATTCCTATACTATTGTACAGAAAGAACGTATCAGTTTCCAGCAGTATTCTTCGAAACTTTATATTCTTTTCTCAGCCGCTTTTCCCAGCCGATTCATATAGGCTGTTCCAATCCCTTTTTCTTCGTATGCTTCAGCTAAAATGATAGTCACATCTGAATCATCTAACTCTCTCATAGCTTGGTATAGCAAAGAAGCGGCCTGATCTGGATTGCTTTTTTGTCCAATTGAAAAATAAAGACGGGCGGGGGTATCCCAATCATCCTTATTGTCTTCGCTGGCAATGATACCCACTTTTTCTCCTTTAGCTTCTAACTCAGATAGGATTGCTTGGCTTTCTTCAATAGACGAAGGCAATATCCAAACGGGTTTTTCAGGAGAATAATGACGGTATTTCATGCCAGGAGACTTGGGTGCAGCCTCAGGATTAGACAAGTGGGTGTCGACACCCACCTTACCTATCACCTTTTCCAACTCTTCTTGTGACACACCGCCCGGTCTTAATATCATCGGGTTCTTTGGATCTGTTAAATCCAATACAGTGGATTCCAACCCAACTCCTGTTAGTCCTCCGTCAATGATGCCAGTTATTTTTCCATCCAAATCTCTTTTAACATGTTCAGCCGAAGTCGGACTAGGTTTTCCAGATGAATTCGCACTCGGAGCCGCTAATGGCAGACCAACAGCTTCGATTAATTTTAGAGCTATAGGGTGATTCGGCATACGTACACCTACAGTACTTAATCCTCCCGTTACAGAAAGAGCGAGTGGCCCCTTTTTTTCAAGAATAATCGTACACGGTCCAGGCCAAAAATGATCCATGACTTGTCTCGCTTTTTCAGGAATCGTTTGGACATAATCGGCTACTTGTTCCCGACTTGAGACATGAATAATCAGTGGGTTATCAGACGGTCTTCCCTTTGCCTGAAATATTTTCCTTACCGCCTCTTCATTCGTTGCAACAGCACCTAGACCGTAGACCGTTTCGGTCGGAAAAGCTACAACGTCTCCTTTTTTCAAATGAGCTGCGGCGTTGGCTATATCAGCCTCGCTCCAAATTTCAGTCATATATTAGTCCTCCTTCCCACTACTTTTTATGCAGACTGCTCTGTCATGCTCATTATAATCTTTCCATATGTCTATCCTTGCGCTGGGGAAGGCTTCTTCAAATAGTTTTTTTACAGCTAAACCTTGTTTGTACCCTATTTCAAGTATGATGGTGCCAGACTTATTCAAATAATCAGAAAGAGTACAGGCTAGCTCTTTGTAAAAAAATAAGCCTTCTTCTTCGGCAAACAAAGCTTCTTTCGGTTCGTAAGCTAAAACGGACTCATCCATTTCTCTCCATTCATCTTTTCCAATATAAGGAGGGTTAGACACAATGAGATCAAATCTTCCCTTTACATTTTTAATCATGTCACTTTTTTGAAAGGTGACATCTGCTCCTAAATTTTCTGCATTTTGTCTGGCTACAGCCAAGGTGTCTTCATTGATATCAACGGCTGTTACCTCATCCTGTTTTCTTTCCAGTTTATGCGATATGGCTAGCACCCCACTGCCTGTCCCAATATCAAGAACCCGAAGCGACTTGCTTGGGAGTTGTTTAATATAGCGATCAAACCACTCCTCTGTTTCTGGTCGAGGGATTAACGTATGAGGGGTCACTTTAAATTGTCGATCATAAAACCACTCATGCCCGACAATATACTGAGCCGGCTTTCCAGTCGAAGCTTCCAGAACGTCTTTTATAAAAAGGGTTTTGTGTTCTTCTGGCATGTGTTGTCTTTGCTTGATTAAGATATCTGTCAAGCTCATGGAAAACTGCTCTTTCAGTAACCATTGAGCGATATGGGGGCTTTTTTGGTTCTTTTCTAAAAAAAAGGAAGCCCGGTTGAGGACTTCCCCATATGTTGAGGCTTTTTTAATAGCTTCAATGCTCATTTTTTAACTGCTCCATTTTTTCTGACTGTTCCCATAATAATAAAGCTTCTATAAATTCGTCTAATTTCCCGGATAAAATTTGATCTAGCTTTTGAATCGTTAAATTGATTCGGTGATCCGTTACACGGCTCTGTGGGAAATTATAGGTACGAATGCGCTCTGAACGGTCACCCGTTCCAATGGCAGATTTTCTCTCTGCATCCACTTCCGCTTGGGCTTCTTGAGTAATCTTGTCATACACACGTGAACGCAAGACTTTCATCGCTTTTTCTCGGTTTTTCAATTGAGATCGTTCATCTTGCATAGCCACAACAATTCCTGTGGGTTCGTGAGTGAGACGAACAGCTGAAGCCGTTTTGTTTACGTGCTGTCCCCCTGCTCCACTCGCATGATAGATATCTACACGAATATCATTTTCATCAATATCTACTTCTACATCTTCTGCTTCTGGCATAACAACAACAGTTGCTGTAGATGTGTGGATTCTTCCTTGTGATTCTGTTGTTGGCACTCGCTGAACACGGTGGGCCCCGTTCTCAAACTTTAATTTAGAATAAACGTTTGAACCGGTAATCATTAAGATGATTTCTTTATAGCCCCCTATTCCATTAGAGTTGGCATCCAGTACTTCTGTTTTCCATCCCTGAGAATCAGCATAGCGCTGGTACATTTCAAATAAATCTGCCGCAAATAGCTGAGCTTCGTCTCCTCCAGCCGCTCCTCTAATTTCCATGATGACGTTTCTTTCATCATTCTCATCTTTGGGCAGTAGAAGAATTTTCAGCTCATCTTCTAACTCGGCTATTTCTGCTTCAAGAGCTGTGCGCTCTTCTTTAGCCAGCTCTTCCATCTCTTTATCCAGAGCTTCGTTTAACATTTCTTCTGTGTCTTCTAATTCAGATTTGACTTCTTTATAGCGTTTATAGGTTGAAACAGTTTCTCGAAGTTTCGCTTCTTCCTTACTTAAATTCATCAAACGGGTGGTGTCACTAATCACGTCAGGGTCACTTAACAGTTCATTTAATTCGTCATATCGAATGACCACTTCTTCTAATCGTTCTATAAACATATCCATATCCTCATTCGCTCCTTTCGTAGTGTCTTATCGGTTGAGTGTTTAATTGGTGTGGATTGGAGGATTTTTATAGTGTTTTCGGCATACCGGATAATAAGACTCGTTTCCGCCAATAACAATCTGTTCTCCTGTATAAACAGGCTTGCCATCGTGCATGCGCATATTCATAATCGCTTTTTTATGGCAGAACCAGCATATTGTTTTCATCTCTTCAATTTTATCAGCTAGTATCAGTAATTGTTGAGAACCTTCAAAAAGCTGGTTCATAAAATCATTTTTTAAACCAAATGCCATGACAGGGATATCTAACTCATCCACTATTTGCGCCAGCTGATCCACATGTTCTTTTTTCAGAAACTGGGCTTCATCAATTAACACACAGGCAATGGGCCCTTCCATTTCTTGTACATGTGAGAAAATATTGGTCTCTTCAGTAACAGGATGAGCATCCCTTTTCAATCCAATGCGACTCGATATAACGCCTATGCCCTCTCTATTATCAACGGCGCTTGTAAATAAAACAACGGGCTTGTTTTGTTCCTCATAATTATGTGCTACTTTTAATATTTCAATCGACTTTCCGCTATTCATGGCTCCGTATCGGAAAAATAATTGTGCCATCTCATTCCCACTCTCTCTATTATACTGCCTCAATGAAGATTTTACACATAAAGGCTATAATCCTAATAAATTATAAGTGAAGACGCCTAAAAGTACAAGGAGCAATTCATCTCTCATTGCTCATTCAGACTAAATAATAGTTCATTCATTCTATAAATATATGCTACACTTAGAGAAAAGAGAGAGGAGATTTAAAATGACAGAACCATTATTTTTAAAAGGCGTGTTTAAAGAAAAATTGTGGGGTGGAAATAAATTAAAAGAACACTTTAACTACTCGATTCCTAGTGATAGAACAGGTGAACTATGGGCAATCAGTGCGCATAAAAACGGAGCAAGTACAGTGATGAATGGCGAACATAAAGGGAAGACCCTGACAGAGTTATTCGCTTCTCATAAAGAGCTGTTTGGCCATACAACGGAAGAGGTTTTTCCTTTATTAACAAAAATCATTGATGCCCAATCTGATTTATCTGTTCAGGTACATCCAGACGATGCCTATGGTATGGAGCATGAAGGCGAGTTAGGTAAAACAGAATGTTGGTATGTCATCGATGCAGAAGAAGGAGCCGAAATAGTTTACGGTCATCAGGCTGAATCATTAGAAGAGCTTAAAAGAGCCATTGATGAAGGCGACTGGGATAACTTACTCACACGTGTGAAAGTGAAAGCCGGAGACTTTTTCTATGTGCCGAGTGGGACGATACACGCTATCGGCGGTGGCGTCATGATTTTAGAAACGCAACAGTCCAGTGATACGACTTACCGCGTATACGACTATGATCGTGTCCAGGATGACGGTGAGAAAAGGGAACTGCATATTGAAGATTCACTGGCAGTGACGACTGTTCCCCATGTGGATCCTTCTCTCACTTATAAACAGACTCAAACAGATGCACTGGAACGGACAGAACTCGTTTCCAACTCGTTTTTCTCTGTTGAGGAGTGGAAAGTGGATGGAAAAGCCTCCTTTACAAAAGAAGCCCCTTATACCTTAGTCAGCATTTTAGATGGAAACGGAACATTGGATGTGAATGGACAAGCCTATCCGTGTGAAAAAGGCGACCACTTTATTCTACCTTCTCCTGTTGCAGAGTGGTCTTTAGACGGCTTTTTCCATATCATTGCGTCTACACCAGGAAATTAATCACTCTTAATTCATTCTATATTTATATAAAAGAAAGAAGTCCTCTACCCATTCATAAGGTTTAGAGGACTTCTTCTTTCATTTAATTTAAATAGCTTCTACTGCATCGTCCACAGATGAAAACTGGGAATTGTATAGGTCAGCGTAGAATCCTTGTTGTTCCATCAATTCATCATGACTGCCTGTTTCAATGACATCCCCTTGGTTCATAACTATAATTTTATCTGCATCTCTGATTGTAGATAGACGGTGAGCCACGACGAAACTTGTTCGTCCTTCCAATAATTTGTTCATAGCTTTTTGAATGAGTATTTCAGTACGGGTATCCACACTGGATGTCGCTTCATCTAAAATGAGAACATCTGGATCTTGTAAGAAGGCTCGAGCAATCGTAATTAACTGCCTTTGTCCTTGTGAGATATTTGTTCCTTCTTCATTCAATATCGTTTGGTAGCCTTTGGGCAGACGACGGACAAAATCATCCACGTGAGCTGCTTTAGACGCTTCTAAAATCGTTTGTTCATCTAACCCTTCACTTCCATAGACAATGTTATCCCAAATGGTTCCATTAAATAACCAGGTGTCTTGCAGCACCATGGAAAACTCTCTACGCAACTCTTCTTTTGGAATATCGCGCGTGTCCACACCCTCGTATCGGATGCTTCCACCTTTCACATCGTAAAAGCGTTCGAGTAAGTTTATCAACGTCGTTTTTCCTGCTCCTGTTGGACCTACAATAGCAGTCATTTCGCCTTCTTTAACGCTAAGATTAAAGTCTGTCATCAGGAGTGGCTCATCTGGCCCCCCATATCCGAACTGAACATGTTCAAATTCAACTTTATAAGGAGTATTCTTTTTAGGCTCTACTCCAGACGGTTCTTCTGACATTTCTTCTTCATCAAGAACTTCAAATATACGTTCCGCTGAAGCAATCGTGACTTGCACCGTATTAGCCAAGTTAGCCAGTTGACGCATCGGTTGACTGAATTGGTTGACATATTGGATAAAAGCTTGAATTTCCCCTATCGCCATCGTCCCATTAGCCACCCCTATGGCTCCGACAATCGCCACACCTAAATAGCCGATGTCTCTTGAGAAACTCATAAGCGGCATCATGATTCCAGAATAAAACTGGGCCTTCCATGACGCTTCATTTAGCTTGCTGCTCTGTTCAATAAATTTCTTAATTTCCGTGTCTTCTCTATTGTACGTTTTAACCACGGCATGACCTGAAAAGGTTTCTTCAACATGATCATTTAATATCCCTAGTTCTTTCTGTTGAGCAGCAAATTGCTTTTGTGAACGTGGAGCCACTATAGCAATTAAACCTATACTAATAGGAACGGTTAAAACTGTAATAAGAGTCAGCTGAACGTTTAATACTAACATCGTAATGAGTACGGTAATGAACTGAACCACACTAATAGTCAGCTGTGTTAACGACTGTTGAAAGGTGTTGGAAATCTGATCCATATCATTTATCGCACGAGATAAAATGTCACCGGTAGAATTCGTATCGAAATATTCAATCGGCAGGCGACTCATTTTCTCTTTCAGATCTTTTCTTAAGTCATACACTGTCCGTTGAGCAATACGAGCTGTTACAAATTGCTGGAAATAACTGAAGACAGCGGCGGATAAGTAGACGACAATAACAGTAATCATAATATCTCTTAGTAAATCGAAATTAATCGGATAGACAGTTACTGTCTCCCCTGCTTCACGAAGGGCCTGACCTTCCTGTACACCACGATATATTTCAGTTGTGCCTTCCCCCAGTATTCTAGGAGCTTGAGCCGTTAAAATGGTCGCTCCAATAGCCATAATCAACGTGAGTAACAATAGCCAAGATCGAGAAGCCATGTATTTCACTAAACGTCTTGTAGTTCCCCAAAAGTTTTTAGCTTTTCTAGGTCTTAGGTGGGCTTTGGATTGTTTAGCCATTATATCGTCTCTCCTTTCATTTGGGATTCCATAATATCCTGATAGACAGGGTTCGTTGCTTTTAATTCTTCATGAGTACCTTTACCGACTAACTGTCCATTATCCAATACTAATATCGTGTCCGCATCAATAACTGTATTGATACGTTGAGCAATTAATAGAACGATGGAATCTGTCGTTTCCGGTTTAAGCGCTTGTCTTAATTTCGCATCTGTTTTAAAGTCCAAGGCTGAAAACGAATCATCAAAGATATAAATATCTGCTTGAGTGACTAAAGCCCGAGCAATACTTAATCGCTGACGCTGACCTCCTGAGAAGTTGCTTCCCCCTTGTTCCACTCTAGAGTCCAGCCCTTCTGGCAATTGAGAGACAAAGTCAGCTCCTTGAGCTATTTCCAAAGCATGCCAAATTTCTTCATCGGTAGCTTCCGGTTTACCATACTGCATATTCTCACGTATCGTTCCTGAGAACAGCAAGGCTTTCTGAGGAGCATACCCAATTCTGTCTCGTAACTGATTTTGAGTGATATCACGGATATCTACACCATTAATCTTTATAGCACCTGATTCTATATCATATAATCGCAGAACTAAATTGGACAAAGTTGTTTTTCCTGAACCTGTCCCCCCAATAATGGCAACTGTTTCTCCTTTTTTTGCACTGAAGTGGATATCTTCCAGAGCAAGCTTTTCAGCACCGGTATAGCGGAAATCAACATGGTCAAATTCTAATGATACATCCTGATCTGTATCCACTTCTTTTGGTTTTTCTGGATCTAAGATAGATTTAGGGGAATCTAGGACCTCAATGATACGTTCAGCAGCGACTTGTCCTCTTGGTAAGAAGAACAAGACCATAGAGACGTTCATTACGCCAATTAATATTTGCATAGCGTAAGTTAAAAAGGCAACAAGGTTACCCACCTGCATATCTCCTGTACTAATTAACTGCGAACCAAACGAAATGATTAAAATGTTCGTTATACTAATAGCAAAAGTCATAGACGGCATTAAGAAGCCCATGATAGTGAACCCTTTAATGGCAGTATTTCTGAAGTCTTTATTCGCTTCATCAAAGCGTTCTTCTTCATGTTTACTTGTGTTAAAGGCACGTATGACACGAATACCCGTTAATCCTTCTCGGAAAACACGGTTTAATCGGTCTGTCTTCACTTGTAAGGATCTAAAATAAGGGCTGGCATATTTCAATATCAAGCCTAACATGACAGCTAATAGTGGAATGGAAATAACAAAAACGGCGGAAAGTTGAGGTTCACGCTGGTAAGCCATAAATCCTGCTCCAAACATCATGATTGGAGCCATAATCATCATCCGTAAAACTAACATCATGATGAATTGTATCTGCATCACATCATTTGTTGAGCGGGTAATCAATGTAGACGTTCCAAATTGATCTAATTCTTCATTAGAGAAATAGGAAATAATGGTGTACATTTTATTACGAATTCTTTCTCCAAGACCTTGAGATTCTCTTGCAGAAAAGTATACATTCAGTCCTGCTGCCCCAATATTTAAAAAGGTAATCCCTAACATCAAAGCACCCATCCGCAAGATGTAATTAATATCTCCTTGAGCAACACCAAAGTCAATGATGTTCGCTGTAATCGTGGGTAGCATAAGCATACCCAGTACTTGAATTGTCAAGAACACCACTGTTAGAATTACTCTCCATGGGTTCATCATTCTAGCTAATCTAATCATACTTTCTCCTCTTTCTTATAAGTTGGTTCAGCAATGCCAAATGTAATCCACTCCAGTCGTTTAACGAAAAGTTTTTGAGTCTCTTCGACCGATAGTTCTTTCCAAAAACCTTCCATAATCGTATCATTCAGCAGACCTAGAATATATCTTAGAAGATCGACGACGTCTTTATCTGTTTTTAATTTCAGTCCATCTTTTTTCACAATATCTACAATTCTTTTTCCATTCGGCAGCTTTTTCCCTTTGACACTTGTCTTTTCAAAACCAACTCTAGCTTGTTGGTTAATCTGATAATTCATATGCAAGTACATATTTTCAAAGAAACCAAATTTAGGAGATTCCATTATATAAAGGATGTATTTCTCTCCAAATTTTTTATATCCTTTAAAAAAGTCTCCCTCTTCTTCTTCAAAGCTTTTGAACATCAGACGGCGGTAATTGTAATGAAATTTCCCAATTAAATAAAAATACAAATCATTTTTATCTTCAAAATACTGATAAAAGCTACCTCGTGAAATATTAGAATTTTTTACTATGTTTGATATAGATGCATCGTTTAACGAGCGGGATGAAAATTCTTTCATTGCCCCTGCAATCAATCTTTTTCGTTTTTCTTCCGGCAAATTAAAGAATGTTTGTTTCGGCACACTTGTTCCTCCCATCTTGGTGCTGTCTTAAAATGACAAGGTGTCACATTAAATTATTATATGTGACACCTTGTCATAAAGCAAGAATTTTTTCAATAAGAAAAAAAGCCTTAGGCAATGTAAAGGCTTTTTCCTTCTTAATCATCTTCTGTTGTCTCTACTAATGCCTCATCCGTTGTAATGACATCGTCATCTTCATATAAATCTGAATAGGACTGATACCATCTAAAGAGCATGGATACAATGATTTTTAAAATAGCATATCCCGGGATTCCAAATATCACTCCCGCGACTCCAAATAGTCGTCCGGATATAAGGAGGATAAAAATAATCACTACCGGATGTATTTTCAATGTGTTCCCTATGACTTGGGGAGATATGACTCGATTTTCCAATATCTGTTCAATTCCAAATACAATCAATAGTTTGAACAGCATAAAAGGAGAATGGACAATAGCAATAATGACAGCAGGTATGCCTGCCACAAAAGAGCCTAAATAAGGGATTAAGTTCAGAAATCCGGCAAATATACTCAGTGTTAAAGCGAATTCCAAACCTATAATCGAGTAGCCTGCCCAAAATATAAATCCGACGGCTATGGCTACAATCAACTGCCCCCTGACAAAATAACTCACTTGCTGATTGATTTCCTTAAATAATTTGCTTACAGTTGGCCGAGCTTTAGATGGGATATATTTAAAAATGGCCTTAGGTAATTCTTTCCCTTCTTTCAGCAAGTAATATAAAATAAACGGCATAGTAAATAAAGTGATGACAGCCTGAGTAACGGTTCCAATAAATGTCCCTATACCTCCGACTGTCGCATTAACGACTGAGGACATTTGTGTGGACAAGGTTTCCAAAATTGCTGTTTCTCTTACTTCATCCATGAAGTCTGTGAAAGCCTGTGTATTTAGCAAGGTATCTAGCTGCATCATCAAATTATTCCAATAATTGGGCCAGTTTGTAATAAGAGATTCAAGCTGTTCTTGAATAATAGGAATAATGAAATAAACGCCTCCTGCAATGAGAAGCAAAATAAGACTGGACACGAAAGCAATGGCCGTTAATCGAGAAAACCGTTTCTCCTCCAGCCAATCGACTACAGGATTTAATAAGTAATAAAAAATAATGGCAAAAATAATAGGAGGTCCTATAATTTCAAAAACAAGACCGATTGGACGAAATATGAAGCTAATTCGGGTAAACATATAAATATTTAGAAAGAAAAGAAACGTAATCAATAGTACTGAAACCATTTTGTTGTTAATTATCTTTTTCCAGAACCATGTACTGTTCCATGTAGAAACTGATGGCTTTTTGTCGTGTTCTTTCATCCCTATCACCTATTTTCATAACGTTATCTTTATTTTAGCATAATGGAGGAGTAGAATGGAAAAGAATGCTATTCGATAATGGAAGAACCAGAAAGGTGAGGGTCCCCTTCTGACATTTCCACAAAGAAGTGACCTGGAGTTAATCAATTCTTTTTAACAGGAAAATTAATCTGTTATACTAAGAGAAGAAAAGAAAATGGTTCAAGGAGGAAAAGGAATGACTCAAAAGATATTGCTCGGTACCTATACTAAAAGAGACAGTAAAGGGGTATACAGTATCGAATTGGATCCAGAGACAAAAACACTGGATAGGTTAAAAGAAGAGATAACAAGTGTGGGCAGTCCGACATACCTTGCCGGAAATGATGACTACAGTCTTCTCTTTGCCGTTAACAAAACAGAAGATGGGCAAGGAGGGATTGCCTCATTTAAACGCGGTGATTTAGGCAATTACATTGCTCTAGATACTTATTTAGAAGAAGGAGCCCCACCTTGCTATGTTGCCTATGACAAGCAAAAAGAATTAGTGTATGCAGCCAATTACCATAAAGGTGAAGTCTCTGTTTATTCAGTGGATGAAGAGGGTGCCTTGACACTTCTGGATAAAGTGGCCCACTCCGGCAGTTCTGTTCATGAAAACCAGGATTCTCCGCATGCTCACTATTTTGACTTATCTCCAGATGGAAACTTTTTAATTGCATGTGATTTAGGGACGGATGAAGTGCTGACTTATTCTCTAACTGAAGAGGGGAGATTGAATAAAGTAGCTTCTAAATCTGTCAAGCCAGGCACAGGTCCCCGTCATGTCGTTTTCCACCCTAATAAAAAACAGGCTTATGTCTTTGGAGAATTAAGTAGCGACGTTTTAACTTTTTCATTTGACACTGAAGAAGGAACATTTGAGCACTTGCAGACACTTTCTTCTATCCCAGAAGACCATACGGACTTCAATGGAGGAGCTGCTATACGACTATCATCAGATGGTAAATTTGTATATGCCTCTAATAGAGGACATGATTCCCTTGCTGTCTTTGCTGTAAAAGAAGACGGAACATTAGAGTTAGTCGAGTATGTTCCAACCGAAGGGGAAATTCCGAGAGACTTTAACATTGATCCGACAGATAGGTTTATTGTTGTCGGACACCAGGATTCTGACAATCTCACGCTATTTGAAAGAAATAAAACAGACGGCACATTAACTTTAGTACAGAAAGATGTATATGCGCCTGAAGTTGTCAATGTAGAATTTGTATGATAGATTAAAAGAGGAGACTATCCAGTCTCTTCTTTTTGGTTTTATACTTCGGTTTCGAGGTAATTTATAAGAGAAAAGGGAGTTCATATGTATCATTTTAAATCAGAAGATTTATCTATAAAACAAGAATATAAATTTTTAACTGGCAGTGTCATCCCGCGTCCTGTAGCTTGGGTAACGTCGTTAAACGAAGAGGATGCCATTGTTAACGCTGCTCCATTCAGTTTTTTTAGTATCGCATCCAATCAGGTTCCACTTCTATCTGTATCTATTTTGCGTAGTGGTGAGAAGACCAAAGATACAGCCAGAAATATACTCAATCAAAAAGAAGCAGTGATTCATATCGTTAATCAGGATCTGACAGAAGAAATGAATGAGACGTCTGCTCCAATGGCACCCAATGAAAGTGAACTAGATAGCACAGGTCTCACACTCACTCAAAGCCAATCCGTCAAAGTTCCTGGCATTAAAGAAGCGATGATTCGGTTTGAAACGACACTGTATCAACACATTCCTATTAAAGATGAACAAGATAAAGTCATAACAGACTTATTTTTGTTAAAAGTAACGGACTATTATTTTGATGAACACATCTTTGACTTAGAAAAAGAATACATTCTACCAGACAAACTAAATCCTATTGCCCGTTTAGCCGGTATCGAGTATTCGACTATTGGCGAGATTTTTTCTCTTGTTAGGCCAGTAGAATAGCAGAAAAAAGCACGATAATCAGTCACTTACCTGATTATCGTGCTTTTTTAGTGTCTATTAACCTCAGCTGGTTACGATTTACTTAGCTGATACCGTACCGATTTCTGTACCTCTATCGGTATCTCCTGTAGTTGTTAAATTAAAGTTATCCACTTGATCCATATTCGTAAAGACAACAATAACAGTATTTTCTTTACCGGCAGCTTTTAAGCCTTCCAAATCTACTGTTGAAATTTTTGTATCTGGAGTAACCGTGTCCCCTTCTTTTACTGTTGTATTAAACGGGCCACCTTCTAATTCAACCGTATCAATTCCAATGTGTACCAACACTTCCACACCATTGTCTAATTCTAATCCAACAGCATGCTGTGTCGGAAACACACTCACTACTTTTCCAGAGCCAGGAGCATAAATATCTCCATCACTCGGAACCACTCCAAACCCATCACCCATCATTTTTTGTGAAAAGACAGGGTCATCCACGTCCTCTATTGGTATGACTTTTCCATTTACTAAATTAGTCAACGTTGCTTTCGAGTCCTTCGGTTCATTGTCTTTGCCCTTTAAAAAATCAAATATTCCCATTTTTTCCCCTTCTTTCTTTCAAATTAGTTTATGTGTTACATGAATCTCTACTTATACAATAATTCTACCACATTATTTAGGATTTACTAAACTAAAACGACTAATTAGGAATTTCGTTTCATTTATTATGGCATTTTTCCATGAGATTCGTTATGATAAGAAAGTTAATACTAAGAAAGTTAGGAGAACGTATGGTGTTTATTGAAGTTATTAAATCAATTATATTAGGAATTGTTCAAGGGATAACGGAATGGTTACCAATCAGTAGTACTGGGCATATGATTCTGGTAGATGAATTTTTAGTCCTTAATACGAGTGCAGAGTTTAAAGAAATGTTTTTAGTGGTTATTCAGCTTGCTTCTATACTGGCTGTCATTCTTCTGTACTTTAAAAAGTTGAATCCTTTTGATTCTTCGAAAGATGATGCTCAAAAGAAGGAAACTTGGCATATATGGTATAAAGTCCTTATAGGAATTATACCCGCTGGAGTGTTTGGCTTATTGTTTGAAGACGCAATTCATGAGTTGTTTTATAATTGGTACACTGTTGCCATCGCATTGATTGTTTACGGGATTGCCTTTATTATTATTGAAAAAAGAAATGAAGGGAAAATCCCTCAAATTTCAACTTGGAGTCAGCTCACTTATAAAACAGCTTTAATTATAGGTTTCTTCCAAGTCCTTGCTTTGATACCTGGAACGTCTCGTTCAGGAGCAACCATTGTTGGAGCTATACTTATTGGTACCGCAAGACCTATCGCGGCGGAATATTCTTTCTTTCTTTCCATACCGGTTATGTTAGGTGCCACTTTTCTAAAATTAGTTGGATTTGGTTTTAGTTTCACTCCAGAAGAATTAGCCATCCTCATAGCAGGTTGTATCTTTTCCTTTGTGGTCTCGATTTTCGCCATCAAATTTTTAATGAATTACATCAGAAGAAATGACTTCAGTTCGTTTGGATGGTACCGAATCATCATAGGGATTATAGTGATAGGGTATTTTGGTTTTATAGCTTAATATGACAAAAAAGCAGACTTAAGTTTTTATACTTAAATCTGCTTTTTCATTTATTAGATAAAGAGCCAGGTGGATAAAAGAGTTAGGAAAAACAATCCACTAATTATCCATTGGATCCGATTAAGTCGTTCTTTCTTTCCTATAATCAATTGGATAAACGGATAGAGGATAAATCCATAAGCCATCCCATCTACAATACTACCCGTCACGGGGATTAATACAATAATTAAGAGGATTGGTAACCATTCTAATGTATGAGTGACTCGAATCGTTGTTCCAGCTAAGGACATAGAGACACCTGTCGCTACAATAACTGGTCCGACAGCTTCCGAAGGAATATAAGATAAAAAGGGAGCGATGAACAAAGCTAACAAAAACAAGATACTCGACGTGATGGCCGTTAAGCCTGTTCTTCCTCCTTCTTCCATTCCTGCTCCATTTTCTGCTACTGGTATAGCGGGACTCGTACCTAAGAATCCAGATAGCATACCGGTAACCGCACCTACTTTATAGCTCGGTTCAATTCGTTTGGCATCCTTCAAAAAGGCTTCCACCATTCCAATGGTTTCAAACATTAACAACATGGTGAGAGAAAATACCCCTAACGCGAACTCTATTGAAAACAGCTGACTAAAATCAACTGATCTTACTAGTTCGCCATAATGAAACAAGTGACTCATTTCAAACGAAACTGGTTCAAAAGCAGTATAGGTCATCCCCCAGTAAAGAACAGTCGTAAATAGAATCGTTATTAAGAACGCCCCTTTAACGGCCTTCTTTTTTAAACCCACTAATAGTAACAGTCCTACTATAGAAAGAGTATTCCATTCCAGTCCCCCATCCACAATAATGCCCATGTTTTCCAATCCTATGATAATAAGAAAGAAACCTATACCAGACGTGATAGCTACCTTCAGTCCAGCAGGTATGGATTCACGAAACAGCTTCATGATTCCTAGAAATGCTAACAGAGTAAATAAAAATCCTGCAATCACAACAACAGCTAAGCTTTGCTGCCAGGATAAGCCAATCGCTCCCACTAATGTGAAAGTGAAAAAGGTATTCTCACCCATTCCCGGTGCCATAACAAGTGGCGCATTCGCAAACCATCCCATACAGAAACTACCGATAATTGAAATGAAAATCGTGGCATAAATACTATAATGTGATGGAACTCCTGCTTCTTGCAGAATCATGGGATTAACAAATAGAATATAAGAGATAGAAAAAAAGGTCACTAGGCCCGCTAACACTTCTTGTTTTACGGTTGTTTGGTAATCTTCTAACTGAAATCTTTTAAACATAACATCTTCCTTACATACAATTCTTATGACACACCTTAGTTTATCAGGAGAGGTCTAAAAAGAAAAGAAAAAACGTGCTCCCATATGTAGAAGCACGTTTTCATATTAAGCTAAAGGTTCATCTAATGGCTGAACGCCTTCGTCTCCCGTAAAGTACTGTTTCACTTTCCAGATATCGTCAGCATACCGCTTAATCGTGTAGTCAGCTGAAAATGGGGCAGATGACGCAATATTCAGTAATGATTTTCGTGTCCATTCCATTGGTTTGGCATATAAGGCGTCAGCCCTATTCTGGGCATCGACATACGATTCAAAGTCTTTCAACACAAAATATTCGTCATTGTAATGAACTAGAGAGTCGAATATGGCTGAACCTTCACCATTTAAACCAGGAATAGTCCCGTCTTTTAAAGCATCCAGTACTCTTCTTAGTTGTTCATTCGTTTCGTACAACTCTTTTGACTGATAACTTTGATTAGCTTTTAATTCATATACTTCTTTATCCGTCAATCCAAAAATAAAGATATTATCCTCACCGACAAAATCTTTAATCTCGATATTCGCTCCGTCTAGAGTGGCCATCGTTAAGGCGCCGTTTGCCATTAATTTCATATTGCTTGTCCCTGACGCTTCCATACTGGCTAAAGATATCTGTTCACCAATATCCGCTGCAGGAATAATTTTTTCAGCTAACGAGACACCGTAGTTTTCGAAAAAGACGACTTTCAGCTTATCTCCAATATCCGGATCGTTATTGACCAAGTCTGCAATAGAGTTAATGACTTTGATAATCTGTTTGGCATACACGTAACTTGGAGCAGCTTTGGCTCCGAAAATAAAGACTCGAGGAACGACTTCTTTATCCGGGTTCCGTTTAATCTCCAAGTAACGATGTAAAATGTGCAGTGCATTTAAATGTTGTCGCTTATAGGCATGCAGCCGCTTGATTTGAACATCAAATAACGCACGAGGATTCACTTGAATCCCTTTAACTTCTTCTATATAGTCAGCTAATCGTTTTTTGTTATTTAATTTAATCTCAGCCACTTGTTTCAAGGTCTCTTCATCTTGTTCAAAGCCTTTAAACACCTTCAATTCAGCCGGATTTCTTTTCCACTCTTCTCCGATTTTTTCATCAATGAGTGCTGTTAATTCGGGATTAGCCAAATGAACCCATCGTCTTTGGGTAATCCCGTTTGTTTTATTGTTAAAACGTTCAGGATAAATTTCAAAGAAATCCTTAAGCACGTCACTCATTAAAATATCTGTGTGCAATTTAGCTACACCGTTAACACTATGACTTCCAATTACAGCTAAATGAGCCATATTCACTACACCATTTTGTAAAATCGCCGTTTGCCAAGTGATACGTTCACCGTATAACGGCAAGTGATAATCTACAAAACGTCGATTAATCTCTTCAATAATCATGTATATTCTAGGAAGCAGCTCTTTCATCATGTCAATCGGCCACTTTTCCAAAGCTTCACGTAGAATCGTGTGATTCGTATAACTGCATGTTTTTTGAGTGATTTCCCATGCCTGGTCCCAAGTCAGATGCTCTTCATCCATTAAAATCCGCATCAATTCAGGGATAGCTAGTGCTGGATGCGTATCATTGATATGAATAGCTATTTTATCCGGTATATTCTTTCTAGGTACATTGTATTTTCTGAAATGACGAATAATAGATTGCACCCCAGCAGAAACCATAAAATATTCTTGCTTTAATCTTAAGAGCTGCCCTTCATAATTTGAATCATCTGGATACAATACTTGTGTAATTTCACTGATCGGTTGGATTTCATCCAGAGTATGATAATTCGCTTCTTCTTCAACTGGGATTTCTGCGGACCATAAGCGCAGGTTGTTTACTTTGTTGTTACGGTATCCCACCATTGGTGTATCATAGGGAACCGCTAATACGTTTAATGTGTTTTCATACTTTGCTTCATAGTAGCCTTTATCGTTAGGCTCTAACCACACATTCCCGCCAAATCGGACAAGGCAGGTCGATTTATTGTTTCGCGTTTCCCACACATTTCTGTTTCGGAGCCAATTTTCGGGCACTTCGACTTGATACCCATCCACAAACTTTTGTCTGAATAACCCATATTGATACCTAATGCCGTTCCCATTCCCTGGAATACTTAATGACGCGAGGGAATCCATGAAGCAAGATGCGAGACGTCCTAATCCGCCATTTCCCAATGCGGGATCTGCTTCAGCTTCGGCTATAGAATCAAAAGACAAATCCAATTCAGTCAAACCTTCTTTAATGATATCCAAAATGCCCAGGTTGTACGCATTGTTTCTCAACTGTCTTCCTGGAAGAAATTCCATGGAAAAGTAATACACTTGTTTTGCCCCTTCTTTAATGTAGCTCTCCCTTGTTTCCTTCCAATGACGTGATAAATAATTTTTAATGAATATGCCTAAAGCCGTATAGTGTTGTTCCGTTGTCCCTTCTTCATATGAATAAGCGAACATGGTTTGAAATTGTGTTTTATATTCTTCAATGAATTCCTGCACTGTTAAGTTCATTTACATCCCTCCATGATTATTAACGTATTTACAAATTTTTTACTGTTTTTATTCTGTTTATCTACTTTAAACGTTGTTATTACAACAAA